>CAZAYR010000098.1:0-9483 GCA_964489365.1 uncultured Salinarchaeum sp. | reverse complement strand
GTTCAAGGAGTCCAAGCACCTCCAGTGGCTCTGGCGGCAGTTCGACGCGACGCCGCTGGCTGACAACGTCGAGTTCGCGCTGCGCTTTCGCCAGATGCTCGCCCGTCATCTCTTCGACGAGGCCGGCGAGAACCTCCGACTGTTCAAGGGCATCACCATGACCTACGGGCACAATATCTCGGTGGGCGATCATACCGTCATCCACGACGACGTCCACCTCGACGATCGCGGCAAGCTGACGATCGGGGATCGGGTCAGCGTTTCCGACGGCGTGCACCTGTACAGCCACGATCACGACGTCGTCGACCAGACGGAGGTCACGAACTACCACACGATCATCGAGGACGACGTCCGGCTCACGTTCGACGCGATGGTCCGCGCCGGCTGTCGCATCGGGGAGAACGCGCTCGTCGGGGCCCGCGCCGTCGTCCAACGGGACATCCCGGCCCATCACCTCGCGGTCGGCATGCCGGCCCAGAGCGTGAAGATCAAACCCGGCTTCGAGGACGAGGCCGTCCCGGTCGACGACGTCCCGCCGAGCGAGCGTCAGGATCGCCGGCTCGAGTCGACCGACCCGGATGACCTCGATGTCTTCGACGAGTTCGAGCGGGATCTATCCCCCCCATCGACGTGATCGGTCGCAGTCGGACCACTGTCATGCGATCGGGACTGTCTCCCGTACGTTCATATAGGGGGCTTCCGTAGCCGCCCCTATGTCAGCCGGGAACAAGGCCCGACGGGCGTGGTTCGAAGGGTTTGCCACCGGCGTCGCGGTGTGTGGGCTCGCGGTGTACGCCAAACGGCGCCTCGAGAAGCGCCAACTCCGCATGGTTCACGAGGAAGGCACCGTCATCCCGATCGAGTAAGGCGTCGGCATTCGCCGCGCGTGCATCGCTCCCGGGAGGTCCGGCCTTCCCTGGACTCGTCTCGTTTCGTCCAAGCATTCGCTGGCTCGAGGGTCCCGGCGTCGCTTCTGGCTTGAGGACATCGATTACTCCGCCCGGGGCGACAGCCCAGGAACACGGGGGCACGGGGGATCCCCAATGTGAATGACCGGAGGGCGGGGCATACGCCCGACCGGTTATGCAGGTGGGCCTCCTATCGGTCGATATGATCCATCCCCTCGCCGGTCTCGGCTCGCTGCTGGTCCCGGGCCTCGGGCAGGCGATCAAGGGCGACCTCGCAAAGGTCATCGGCATCTGGCTCCTTCTGGCGATCGCGCTTGCGCTCACCCTCAGCGTGATCGGCGCGATCGTCGGTGTCCCCATGGTAATCGTGGTCTGGCTGGTCCAGTTCCTCGATGCGCTGATCGCTTGAGGTCGCCCGAGGTCAGACCGCACCGGCTCGCGGCGTTTCACGCTCATTCATGTGATACAACGAACGGACCATCGCGAGCACGGCGACGAACACCCCGGCGCCCATCACCCAGGCGCCGTGTGTCACGTCCATGGCGACGTACAGCACGAAAAAGACGACCATCCCCACGTTGAACAGCCACATCGCGACGGGTTCGACGAGCTCGTAGGCGGCCGGGAGCCCGCCGACACGGGCCGAGAGCACCCCCAGCAGCGCGTTGGTCATCACCCCGAGCAAGGTCACGTGCGCATAGACCGGGATCCACCAGGTCGGATCCCCGAGGGCGATGCGGAGTGGCCACATCAGCGCAGCCACGAGCAGCCAGCTCGTCGCGAAGAAACGCCCAGGCGTGGGCCCCGGTCGAGAGCGGGTCCGCCGTGAGCGCCCGGGCGCCCACCCGGGACAGAAAGACGAGCCCGAAGAGCAGAATGGCCACGACGAGCACTATTTGGACCGGTTCCGTCGGCCCGTCCACGAGCCCAACGACCAGGAACGCCGGACCGAGGAGGCCGACGAGGAGCCCGAGGAGCGTCTGCAGGATCCCCCACGGGCCCCGCGGGGTGTTGCGATCGCCGGCGATCCACTCGACGATTCCCGCCCCGACGAGAAACAGAACGCCCTCGATCGTGATCACGTGTGCAAGCAACCCGAGATCGACGGGCACCCCGAGGAGATCGGCCCGACTCCACGCCAGCAGGGTCCCGATCGACGTGGCGATGCCCGCTGCCACGAGCCCCGCGCCGATCTGCCAGTGGGCACCCGTCGCGAGCGCGAGATCCCGAACGCATCGCACGACGAAGATCGCGGCCGCCCACACGACGAGGGCCGCAAGGGGAGCGGCGATCGCGAGGAGAGACCACGTCGGGCCGCCCACCGAATAGGCGAGCCCGAAGCTGCCAATCAGAAGGACAAACGAGGCGATCGCGCCCCAAACGAGCATCCGCACGCGGGCGGCATACTCGGGCCCGACGTCCCGCTGGCCGGTAAACAGCCAGCAGCCGACCCCGATCGCGCCGAGCACGAGCCAGCCCATCGTCCCCGCATGGAGATGGACCAGCAGCTGCCACCGCGGTAACTCGCCCGTGGTCATGATGTTCAAGAATCCCAGGAGGATCGTGCTGAGGACCATGAGCGGGGCCGCCAGAAACGCGAGGCCGGTCGCCTGCCAAATGGTGTCGTTGCTCAGACTGCCGAGGACGCCGCTCGCGTCGCCAGGATGAATGGCCTCCGACTGTCCCGACGGCGGACGTCGTGGGTACGTCCGGCACACGGATCCTCCGGCCCATAGCCGGAGGATTCGCGAATTTCTATTAATATCTTGCGAGGCTCGACTCGCCGGTCTCACGTATCGCGACGGGATGCAGCCAACACAAATAGAACGGTGAACGACGGTCCCCAGCCGTTGCGACGCAAGGAGATCGAGCCCCCGCTCGATCGCCGCTCCCCGGGGGAGGAAGAATTATGTTTGTGCCCTCCGTTAACACTTAACGTTGGAGCAGTCGGGACTTCGGAGGCGTCCGGAGGCGCCCCCTGGGGGCGCCGGGACGTCGAATGCCCGGAAACGGGGTACGGGGTCGCGGCTGCTATGAACTGGTGTGGGGAAAGGGGCCGGGACTCCCGGTTCCGAGGGGGTGGGACCCTCCGTCCCGCGAGGGGCGTGGGACCCGTCCCCGAACCCGCACCCGAATTCACGTGGGGAGTGAGATCTCTGCCATCGTCCCGTCTCGATGCCCCATTCGTGACGCCGGGAAACGGACGGACGACGTTACCGCTTGTTTCGCCCCCGGTTCCGACGACCCCGCTGGAGGCGCGACTGAGGAAACGCATGGAATTTGATGGCACGGTCGACGACGCCGTCGAACAGGGTTGCCGGCTTTCCCCGACGCCAATTCGGCCAACCCGACTCGAGGAGGTGTTCGAACGCGACTATCACGACCCGATCATCGCTCGCGTAATCCGGGTTGTGGTCGGCGACGGTTTCGCCGCGGAACACCATCCAGTCGCGTACCGGAACGTCGAGACTGGCTAGTACGATAGCGGCGTCCGGGTCGGGGTCTTCACGATCTGTCACCGGGGTTCCGGGACGATACCCACTGTTGGCGTTCCTGGCCGCGACCCGCCCCGTCGCGGCCACCATGACCGCGGCGCTCGACGCAAGCGCTCCCGTCTTCATGACGCTCCGGCGGGATACGGGGAGCTGGTCGTCCCGTCGCTCGTTTTCTGTGTGCGTTGTCATTCTCGGTGCACCGTGATTCCAAGAGATACACTCCCAGTGTGTTAAGTCTTACCACGAACTGGCTGACAGACCTCGGCCCGCTCGCCTCTCGTCGTTTCCCTATTTACGGACCCTAACCCGCAGTTCACGGGGTGACACCCCGATACCCGCAGCAAATTAGCCAGCCTTGATCCTGGCTTGACGGAGGGAAGAAATCACCCTCGCCAATAGCCATCACCGTCCTTACTATTTTAATCTTGGAACGATGATCTTTGGTATGCAACGCCGGTTTCTTATCCTCGCCCTGCCCCTCTATCTCATCCTCGGGGGATGCCTCGGCCGAATACGTTGGGACTCCCAGGACGTTGCGTCGATTGATATCTGGCTCGTCCCCGACCCACCCGGGGAGATATTCATCAATGATATGTCGGCAATCCCTGACCAAGCGCGACCGGCCGTCAAGGACATGCTCGACCAAATCATCGAATCCGTGATGAGTTCAGTGAGCGTGGTCTGCACCATTCAACCTGTGAGCGATCCTTCGACCGTGCCGGTTACACTTCGTCCACCGATGAAGAAAACACGATCGCTGATGCGGTCGGCGAACTCCGTCTCTCAGAACCCGAATGTCATCCCGCGGGGGGTTACGTCGCCCACCGGGATACCGTGTTGTGTCTCGACGTGATCGTGTATGACTAGTCGCTATTCGCTGGCGACGAGATCAAGCGGGCTGACACCGAGATCGAATGATGATCGGGAGCGTCGAGACCGCGGAGAGCGGGTTCAAGTCGGGGAACAGGGGGGTGTTCCCTCTCCCGCCTATCGGGCAAATAGCGTAACGTTGGGCAATTTCTCCCACCTTTATGAATTGAAATAACGTATAGCAGGTGTGATGCACCGCCGTGCCCTCCTCGCCGGCGCGCTGGTCGGCTTCGGCGGGTTCAGTGAGTGTAGCGACGGCAACGCGGAAGAGGACGATTTCTCGTGTACGGAAGGCGACGCCGACAAGCCGATCGATATCGAGGCATTCCCGGGGATGGACACGCCCCCACACTCCATCGAGGAACAGGACCGCGAGAGGGACGACTGGAACAATCACTATCTCGGCGAGTGCATGGACGAAGACCCCACGGTCCCATTTGAATTCGAGACCTCGATAGAACTTGACGGCCGGTGGGAGCTCGACGATACGGCGTCTCACGCCGTCCGATGGGTCCGCACGGGGTTCGAAGCCGCCCAGTGGTTCCCGAGATCCTCTCGGTTCCTCGATATCGATTACGACCAAGCCTCGGTGATCGTGGTCCGGACCTGGCATCATTCATCCGACCGAACACACCACTGGGTGCGGGTCGAGGAGACCAGCGCAGGCCTCCACGCGCATGGGTATCAGTGGGATGCAAGATACCCCCAGGCGGATTCAGGTGGGACCGCGTCAGGTGTTCTCGTCGAGTATGACGGCACGGCTGACGAACGGGTGACCGTCAGTCTTACGTCGGAGACCGATGAGCGGTTTCATTGCACGACGGAGAACGGCCCAGTCAACCTGGAGGGATTTGATTTCCCGGATGATTGAATGTGGATATAGGGAGTGGAGCCCCGGCCTCTGTTGATGGGGAAGGATCCACTGGTCGTAGATACCGGCGGCTCGGATCTTCTTCTCAGCCTGCCACAGCTTCTCGCCATCATGGTACGTTCTTGGCAGCGATCCGAGACACCCCGCAAGAAAGGCAGCCCGCCCGTGCCAGACTGGAGAGGGGGCATCGACGCATAGCTATAGTATTGGAATTGATGACAAGCGCTTCTGGATGATAGAGGTATTTGGACGTCCTAGGATGCAAGGAGCAGAAGCGGTTGTCTGCCAATTCACCACCACTGGCATCATCACGAGAGCATCGCGGGGCTTCCGTACTCTGCTGGCCGAGACACCCGATGTTGAGCTCGGCGATCACGCCAGATACACCTCGCCTCGATCATATCCATGAACCAACTGCGGTAGCGATTCGGAGGCTGTTTGGCGCCTCTGCACGATGGGATACGTCAATCATTCTTAGTCTTCACCCTTTCAAGCGCCCACCCTGCAGACGTAATGACATCCAAACCCATAATATCCAACCGGACAGTCCGGTTGCCGTCCGTGAGGGATTGGCTCTCCATCGCCATTTCACGAAATTCCGCGACATCATCCCGGTCGTTGGTCCAGAGGACATCGGCATCGGCAATCGGTTCGTACTCCTCTTCGGCGACCCAAGCTTCCCCGTCCTCAAACAGCACGGCGGCCACATCCACTTGAATTTCGGAGAGTTCCCCCACGTCCACGGAGTCGCCACAGTCAGCTCCCTCATTGACGGTGAATTTCGTTCGGTAGGGATCATGACCGACAGTGGCGACGCGTTCATAATATTTGCCGTCCTTCACAAGGATCGCCTCCCCGCGATAGACCTCTTTGAGCTCCTCATCAACCGACTCAAGAGACAGCGGATCCTCGTCAGGCACCCATTGTCCCGAATCAGGATCGCGTGTTACAAATTGCCGTTCGCCACCCTGCCGGAATATCCAATAAAGCGCGTGGCGATCGAACGTCCTGTCAACGAATTGCTGTCCCCGATCCGTTAGGTCCTGATATACTACGACTGTGGTCGCGTCGGGGATGGCCGTCCCATCGTCAGTCTCGTCATCCTCATTATCCCCGTCCTCATCGGCTCCACCCGCCCCGCCTTCGCCAAGACAACCCCCGATTGCGGTCAAGGGGCTCGCTGCAATCCAACCGAGCAACGCGCGGCGTGACGGGCGATCCATCTTGGGGAACAATACTGATGAGTGGTACAGGTCACATCAATCCCCCCTTGCGCCTTAATCTCGTTAGTCACGAACCGGTGATCACTACATGTCGGTAGCTAACGGAGTTAATAGCCATTCCGGCTGATAGAAAGAGCGTGCTTCGTCCAACGCGCGAGTGTAACAAAGTCTGATCCCGGGCCGGAGCGGCCGTAAGATCGGTCACTACAGAGGGTATAGCCAGCAGGAAGTGATAGTCCGTATCAATGCCTCTGAACACGACATCGTGATTATACCTTTTGTGCATCGGTTGCCAACACGCGCACGAGACCGATGAGTGAGCGCCTCTGTCCGAACTGTGATGTCCGAATGGAGAAAACGAACGTAACCGCAGAAGGAGTCGGAGATCTCTATGTTGAAACTGAGAGAGAAGATGGTGTGCTTGACCGTCTCAATGTCGGTCATCAAACTCCGCTTCACGCATTCCTTTGCCCGGAGTGTGGAGTGACCCAGCTATATGCAGATCTTTCCCAATAGTTCAGTGGAGTAGCATGCGACCTCATGCGAGATATGCGGGCTCAGATAGCGGCCGATTCGCGGTGATTCGCGTGGAATAAACTAGGTCGCCGTGGACCATTCATGGGCTGTGTCGTGGCTGATCGGAGTTGGTCTCCAAGAATGTCACGTCCACCAAGGAACATTAAGGTGCGGAGTCTGCCCACGCCGTCTCTGGTGGAGGGCCTGGTTCGCCGGTGAAATGACGCTGTTGTCATTCGCTCTCATAATGATTTTGAAAGTACTGCTCGGCATACTGTCGCCAATTCGTGAGTAAATCTCGGCGCGCTTGTTCGTGGACATCTATTCACAATTTCAAGATTCAGTCAGACGGAAGATACATCGTCCGTAACACATTCACGTATGCCCGATCCCAGTGTTTCGTCTCGATGAGGTACGATAACGCGTGATCAACATACCTCATATCTAGAATATCGTGTTCTGCCAAGACGCACAGGAGATGCGGGGTCGTGAATAGGATGTTCCGGTCGTTGATATTACCGAGAACTGATCAACAAGGAAGTACGGTAGCCCTGAGACAGCCGGGGCACTGATGTTTCACAATCTGCTTCCGAGAGAAGAGAGTTTGATCGGTCACTACAGGAGAGCTATGTAACGTGGGCTACTTTCTTCCGACCTGATAAGATGGCCGGATGCATAGAAGGCGAGAACCTCGCGTTTCGCCCACTCCACACACCTCGTTCGCCATGCCGCCGTCAGTGCCCTCGCCGTGAACATGAGGACACGCCTTCCACATACGGAACGAAACATAATACCGGCCAACCTCGATGGCCTAAGCCCAGGATTCGGGGGATTGCGTGCGGTTCAGAACGATTCCCGGACCCTTGACGTCAGGCGTGCTACGCTCTATCACTACGATTATGTAGTCGAGGTTCGTTACAGTGTTCATGTCCACACCGCTCGATGAAATTCGCTTCCTCGCGGACTCGGAGAACCGATTTACCGCGCTTGAAGCTCTCGCTGCGGGTCCCTGCACGAGGTCGGAGCTCCGGAGTACGACCGGATCTTCGTCGGCAACGATCAGCCGACTCCTAAGTGATTTCGAGAACCGGAGCCTCGTGACACGGGACGAGAACCGATACATGTTGACGCCGCTCGGTGAGTACGTCGCAAGCGCATTCGCGGACCTCTACGACCGCATGACGACCGCCTCCGACCTGCGAAAACTGCTCCCGTGGTTTCCCTTGTCGGAACTCGACTTCGAGTTCGATCTCGAGGTCCTGACGGGAGCCAAGGTCACCGCAGCAACCCCCGACAATCCGTTGGCGACGGTGGCCCGCATTCTCGAAATCGAACGCGAGTCGGCGTGGACCAACACGCTGGCGAACGACTTTCCGCAGCCGTGCATCGAGGCACGATATGAGGCGGTGGTGGGTGGTACACAGATGTTCGAACTCGTGACCACACCAGCCGTGATCGAGACGGTGATGGAATCCGACTGCGCTGAAAAATTCGGACGACTCGTCGGCGCCGACCGCGTCACCGTGTACGTCCACGATGAAGACGTCGAACCGAACGGGGGAATCTACGACGGGACGGCCTACCTCATCATCGTTGACGATCAAGACGTCTCTGTCGGCCTGATCGAATCAGACGATCCTGACCTCGTCGACTGGCTCGCGGGGAGGTTCGACGAGTACCGGAGGGCGTCGACGCAACTCACAGTCTCTGAGTTGGGGGAGGGGCGAGGATCCGTCAGTGCCGACACCTAGAGGGGCTCCGAGTGGTTTGACCCGGAGGCCCTGGATGGCCCCACCCCGGACGATCAGTGGATGGTGTCAGTCCGTCGAGAAGGAAGGTCCCCACCCCGTTTCGCTGACCCAGGGAGCGTAAACCTTGCACGGCGCGAAACGGTTCCACTAGGTGCCTACAATGTCCCTGCTGTCGAAGCCGCTTGAGGGGACAGAGAGCGATGAACACCGAGAACGAACCAATCGATGCGGAAGTGACAACTGGGTTCGAGGAATCAGTACGCGGACGGGTACTCCGTCCCGGTGATGAAGGCTACGAGGAAGCCCGCCAGGTCTGGAATGGCATGGTCGACCGGTATCCCGCTATGACCGTCCGGTGTGCTGGGGTCGCGGACGTCATCGCGTCGGTGAATTTCGCCCGCGAGCACGACCTCCTCCTTGCCGTCAAGGCCGGTGGACACAACGTCGCCGGGAACGCGGTGTGCGATGACGGTCTCGTGATCGACCTTTCCGCCATGACATCGATCCGGGTCGACCCCGTCGCCAAGACCGCACAGGTCGAACCCGGCGTCACCCTCGGGGAGCTCGATCACGAGACCCAGGCGTTCGGCCTGGCCCTCCCAGCGGGTGTCGTCTCGACGACCGGCATCGCCGGACTCACGTTGGGCGGGGGGTGGGGATGGCTGAGTCGGCGATACGGGCTTACCATCGACCACCTTCGCTCGGTGGACGTCGTCACGGCGAACGGCGAGGTCGTCCACGCGAACGAAACGGAACACGAGGACCTCTTCTGGGCGCTTCGAGGTGGCGGGGGCAACTTCGGGATCGTCACCTCCTTCGAGTTCGACCTCCGCGAGGTCGGGCCTGTGG
>CAZAYR010000097.1:0-9526 GCA_964489365.1 uncultured Salinarchaeum sp. | reverse complement strand
GCGCCCGGGATGCCGTCGTCTTGCCGGTCCCCGGCGGGCCGACAAAGAGCAGCTTCCCGATCTCGCGCAGGCCGATCCGGCCGAGGTACTCCCGGTACTCGATGGCCTTGACGATCTTCTGGATCTCCTCCTCCTGTGCCTCCGTCAGCACGAGGTCGTCGAGGGTCTGCTCGATCTCCTCGGGCGCGCGGATGTCGACGAGATCGAGCATCTCCTCGTCCTCCTCGTCCTGGAAGTATTCGGCGAGGAGCCCGTCGATCCAGACGCGGTCGGCCCGGACCGAGCGGTTGGCCGCCCGGGCCTCCTCGTAGTCGACCGGCGGTTCGAAGGTGTCGCCGTAGGCGAAGGCGAGGGTCGGATGCGCTTCGACGAACGAACGCTCTACCCGGTCGAGGAACCATTCCTCGGCCATCGAGGTGTCCGCCAGCTTGATCGTCCCGCTGAACTCGTCCCGGTCGGTGAACATGTACTCCCGGACGGCGTCCCACGGCCGATCGACGTCGGTCGCCTGCCGGATCCGTTCAGTCGAGGCTGCGACGGGCCGCTCGATGGCGCCCTCCTCCCACAGCACCTCCCGGTACTCGGGCGAGAGGTCCTGCTCGTCGAGGGTTTCGTGATCGTTGTACGTCCGGACAGTCAGGAGAAACGCGACGACGCGGATGGCCGGGTCGGTCATTCCCCAACGGATTGGGGCGTCCGAGCTTTATAAGCGTCGAATCGGGCGGGCGGGACGTGAGCCAATCACAAACGGTTTAGTCTGCGCTCGCCCGAACGGTGGATATGACTGACGACCGGACGCCGGTAATCGTCGAGGCGGCCCGGACCCCCCAGGGGCGGGGGAACGGGGCGCTGGCCGACGTGCGCAGCGAGGATCTCTCGATCGCCGTGATCGACGAACTGCTCGAACGGACGGGACTCGGTGGTGCGGACGTCGACGACCTCCAGTGGGGCTGTGCCCAGCAGCGCAAGGAACAGGACAACAACCTCGCTCGCGTGATCGCGCTCCTCTCCGACCTCGGCGAGGACGTCCCCGCGGCGACGCTCAACCGGTGGTGTGCCTCGGCGATGGAGGCGATCATCAACGGCTCGAACGCGATCCGGCTCGGCCAGCGGGACGTGGTCGTGGCCGGGGGCGTCGAGTCGATGACCCGCGTGCCGATGCAGGGCGGCTACGAGTACCTCCATCCGGCGCTCGACGAGGAGTACAACGTGAACACCCTCCACATGGGCATGACCGCCGAGAAGGTCGCCGACGAGTACGACATCGGCCGCGACGCCCAAGACGCGTACGCGCTCCGGAGCCACCAGCGGGCGGCCGCCGCGACCGACGAGGGGCGCTTCGACGACCAGCTCGTGCCCGTGGAGACCGATGACGGCCGTCTCGAGGAGGACGAGGGGATCCGCCGGGACACGAGCCTCGAACAACTCGGCGAGCTTTCCCCGGCTTTCGTCGGCGACGGGACGGTCACGGCCGGCAACGCGTCCCAGATCTCCGACGGGGCCTCCGGGGTCGTCCTGACCAGCGCGGCCTTCGCGGACGCCCACGGGCTCGAGCCCATGGCGCGGGTGGGCGAAAACCACGTCGCCGGCGTCGATCCGACGATGATGGGGATCGGCCCCGTCCCGGCCACGCGCGGGCTCCTCGAACTCGTCGATCGCTCGATCGAGGACTACGACCTCGTCGAGCTGAATGAGGCCTTCGCCAGCCAGACGCTTTACTGCCAAGGCGAGCTCGGCGTGCCCGACGAGACGTTCAACGTCAACGGCGGTGCGATCGCGGTCGGTCACCCCCTGGGCGCGAGCGGGGCCCGGCTCCCGGTGACGTTGATCCACGAGATGATCCATCGCGACGCCGAGCGCGGCCTCGCCACGCTCTGTGTCGGATTCGGCCAAGGGGCCGCCATCGAGTTCGCCAGGTGACCGACGCCGGCGATCCCGGTAATCTTTTGACGATCACTTCCGAGAGTTCAGCCAAATGCCGACGAGTCCGCGGTCACCGTCTCCCATGCCGCCGACGAAACGGATCGTCGAACGTGTCGCCGAACGCGCCGGCCTGGATCCCCTCGAGCTGCCGCCGCTCTACCAAGCGGTCGATCCCGACGCGTTGAACGTCCTCGTCGAAACGATCGAACACGGGTCGATCACGTTCGAGTATGTCGACGAGGAAGTCACCGTGTACGGCGATGGCACCGTCGAGCTCGGCGGCCTCGACCGGGCCGCCCCGTCGCCGCAGGCCCAGGATTAGCGGCCCTCGTCGTCGAGCTCGACGCCGTGGACTGACTCCACGATCCGGGCCCCCTCGACGGGCACGTCCCGCCCGTCGGCGTCGGGATGGCCGCCGTACCCCGCACTCAGGACTCGCATCAGCGCGGACTCGAGACCCTCGCCCGTCCGCTCGAGATCCTCCTCTTCGACCTCGATCACGTAGCCGGTGGTGATGTTCGGCGACGTGGGCATGAAACATAGCACCCGGCCGTCCTCGGTCCGGTTGCCCGTATCGAAGGCGTTGACGCGGACCCGGTTCCAGGTGAGGACCTTCACCGGCTCGATCTCCCCCGTCGAGCCCCGAAGGGCGGTATCGATCGCGAGGTGGGCGGCATTGTAGACGACCCGGAGGCCGGGGATCCGGTTGATCCCCGCCGTGATGAGGTCGGCCACCAACACCCCGATCGCCGTCCGCATCAGGTATCCGACCGCGGTCACGAGCGCGAGGAACACGACGAGGACCACGAGGACCCGGAGCGACGTGGGTTCGAGATCGGTGACCAACGGCAGCGAGGCGATCCGGCGGAACGCGTACTGGATGGCCAGGAGCACGATCGCGACGGGCGCGACCACGATCAGGCCGCTGGCGACGGTCCGCCGGAAATCCGCCATCTCGAATCCCGCTTCGGCGGGCGGGCCTATCAGCGTTCCTTTCGGTGCGCCCCGATCGCGAGGGTTAACCCGCGGCGGGGCGAGTCCCCGGACCGATGGCAGCGCAGCTGGCGGCCACCGACCCCGACACCACAGCGTTCACCGCGGAGGTCACCGCGGTCGACGGCACCGACCTCAGGCTCGACCGGACGTACTTCTACGCGGCCTCGGGCGGCCAGCCGGCCGACCGGGGATGGATCGCCGGGGTGCCCGTCGCGGACGTGATCCTCGTCGACGGTGGGACCGTCCACACCCTCGCCGAGCCGGCGGACGTGTCCGTCGGTCGGACCGTCGAGGCGACGATCGACGAGGCGTTCCGCACCTACTCCCGCCGGGCGCATACGGCGAGCCACGTCATCTACGGCGCCGCCCGTGGCCTGCTCGAGGCACTCGGCTACGGCGGGTTCGACATCGGCGAGGAGAAGGTCCGGATCGACTTCCGGACCACGACGGACGTCGACGACGCGCTCCTCGTCGAGCTCGAACGACGGGCGAATCGCGCAGTGTGGGAGAGCCGCCCCGTGACCTGGGAACAAGTCGATCCCGCGACCCTCGAGTCGCGCCCGGGTGTGGCCTTCAACACCAAGACCGAGGAGGGCGTCTTCGGGACCGGCGAGGACGTGCGCATCGTCGAGATCGGCCCTGCGTCGGTCGGGGACGACGAGGACTGGTGGGACCGGGCGGCCTGCGGCGGGACCCACGTCCGCAATACCCGCGAGATCGGTCCCGTCGCCGTCCTCGGACGTGAGAACCCCGGGGAGGGGCTCACGCGGATCGAGCTGGCGGTCGGACCGACCGCGATCGAACATCGGGCGAACCTCGCTCGGGCGGCGCACGAGGCGGCCGCCGCCCTGGGTGTCGGCGTCGCGGACGTCCCGGAACGCGTGACGGATCTCCAGGCGGAACTCGAGGCGTGCGAGACCGAACGCCGGGCCGCCGAGGATCGGGCGATCGCCACCCAGCTCGCCGCGGTGGACCCCGTGGCCCGTGACGGGGCGGAATGGCTCGTGGCGAGCGTGGAGGGCGCCGACGCGGACGCGCTGACGCGACATGCGCGCGAGCGGGTGGGTGATGGCACGGATGTCGTCGTACTCGTGAACGAGACCCGGCCGCTCCAGCTGGCGGTGGCGGCCGCGGGCGAGGTCGACGCCCAGCGAGTCGTCGAGGACGTGACGGATGCCTTCGGCGGCGGTGGCGGTGGGAGTCCGGCGTTTGCGCAGGGCGGGGGTATCGACGCCGGTGCCACCGCGGTGCTCGAAACGCTCGGGCGATGACGCCCGCCCGGATCCTCGAAGCGACCGGGCCGTTCGCCGTCCGCGCGGCCCGTCGACACGCCGCGGATACCGGGGCGCCCGCCGTCGCCGCGTGGCGACCGGAACCGACCATCTCGCTTGGACCCCGGGACCGGGCGCTCGGGGGCGATGGGGCCGTGCGGGCGATCGCCGAGGAACGCGGATACACCATCCGCGAGCGACCGATGGGCGGCCGGCCGGTCGTGCTCGGGCCGGGGACGATGGCCGTCGTGTGGGCGACCCCCGCCGCCGAGGGATCGATCGAGGCACGTTACGAGGCCGCGCGCGACCGGGTCCGTCGCGGGCTCGAGCGACTCGGGGTTACCGCGCGTCGCGGTGAGGCGCGGGCGACCTTCTGTCCGGGCCGGCACGGGCTCTTCGCGGACGGCAAGCTCGCCGGATTCGCCCAGCGCGTCCGCGAGGACGTCGCGACCGTCGGGGGCGTCGTGATCGTCGCGGAAAACGAGGAGCTGGTGTCCGTCCTGAGGTCCGTCTACGAGGCTATCGAGCGCCCCATCGATCCCGCCACGATCGGGAGCGTCGCGGCGGCCGGCGGGCCCGCGGGAGTGGAGGCGGTGCGCGGTCCCCTGATCGGCGCCCTCGCCGATCGGACCTTTTAGGGGGCGAGTGCCCCCAGCGTGTGCATGCTTCTCCGGAACGCCACGTTCCCCGACGGGCACGCCCGGGACCTCCGGATCGAGGGCGACCGGATCGGGGACGTCGACGACGAGCTGACCGCCGAACCCCGCGAAGGCACCATCGACGCCGGGGGGCTCCGGGTGTTGCCCGGCGCGATCGACGTCCACGTCCATTTCCGGGAGCCCGGGGCCGCCCACAAGGAGACCTGGGCGAGCGGGACCCGGAGCGCGGCGGCCGGCGGCGTCACGACCGTCGTCGACCAGCCAAATACCGATCCCCCGAGCGTGACCGGCGCGGCCTTCGACGAGAAGGCCGAGCTTGCCGGTGACGCCCTCGTCGATTACGGGCTGAATGGGGGAGTCACGCCCGACTGGGAGCCGGAGACCTTGCTCGCTCGGCCCCTCTTCGCACTCGGCGAGATCTTCCTGGCGGACTCGACCGGGGAGATGGGCATCGATCCCCCGCTCTTCGCCGACGCAGTGAGTCGTGCGGCGGAGGTCGGGGTTCCCGTCACCGTCCACGCGGAAGACGCGGCGGAGTTCGATGACGAGATCCGCGATCGCACGGATCCCGCGGCCTGGAGCGACTACCGGCCGCCGGCCGCCGAGGTCGCCGCGATCGAACGGGTCGTGTCGACCGCCACCGATCGGGACGTTCCCGTGCATATCGCGCACGCCAGCACCCCGGAGGGGATCGACACCGCCGCGGAAGCCGGACTGACGACGGAAGTGACCCCCCATCACCTCTTCCTCTCGACCGCCGACCTTCCCGAGCTCGGGACCTACGGCCGGATGAACCCGCCGCTGCGTGACGAGCCGTGTCGCGCGGACGTGTGGTCGCGGCTGGTCGACGGCACGATCGACATGGTCGCGAGCGATCACGCGCCCCATACGGCGGCCGAGAAGGATGCGGACATCTGGTCGGCGCCGAGCGGCGTGCCCGGCGTCGAGACGCTGTTGCCGTTACTCCTGGCGGCGGCCGAACGGGGGGAGATCAGCTACGAGCGCGTCGCGGAGGTGACCGCCCGGCGGCCGGCCGCGGTCTTCGATATCGAGGGCAAGGGCGGCCTCGAGCCGGGTACCCATGCCGATCTCGTGCTCGTCGATCCGGCCGAGCGCCGCCCTATCGAGACCGAATCGCTCCACTCGGCCTGCGAGTGGACACCCTTCGACCGCATGGAAGGGCTGTTCCCACTGCTCACCATGGTCCGGGGGCGGGTCGTCTTCGAGGATGGCCGGTTCGGGGATCCCGCCGGCCGCAACGTCCGCGGGAACCCGTCGTAGCTTGCATTGAACTCGCCCGATCGGCGCGGGACAGTCGACTCGGGCTCGCGTCACGCCTGGGGCATTCTCGAGGTCGCTTACGGTCGAGTCTGGGTCTCGGCAACCGCCCGAATCGGAGCGCCGTCGACGGCTAACGCCAGTGGAAATGCGTGGAGTGTCACGCGGTCGGGAAGCCGTGCGAGACCGGTCAGATTCTCGACGATCAACCGACCCGCGCCGAGCAGCGCGTGGTGGGCAGGTATCCCTGTGGGTTCGCCCGAACGCGTTTGTTCGGCCGGCGTCGGATCCGGGTTCAACGTATCCACGGCGACATCGTAGTCGGCATCGGCACAGCGTCGGGCCGTCTCGGGGGCCAGGTAGGGGTGATCGCGATACCGGTCCGTCCCCCAGTGCTCGTCCCACCCGGTCCGGAACACCAGCATGTCCACGTCGCTCTCGGGGATTACCTCCGGGGAGATGGCCTCGCGTGGGCCGATGTCGGCACAGTCGATCACGCGGGCGTCGAACCGAAACCGCTCGGGGCCATACGCACCGAGGGTCGCCCCGTCGGGTTCGGTGTGGTTCGGGGCGTCGATATGCGTCCCGGCGTGACTGCCCAGTTCGAGGGCCGTCACCCGGTGCCCGTCCGCTTCATGGGTCGCGTGCGGGGCCAGGGCCACGGCCGGATCGCCAGGATACGTCGTCATCCCCGTCTCGATTCGGTGAGTGCAGTCAAACAGCGCCACGGTTCAGGCCCTCGGCTCGCGGGCGAACCCCCACCCGACGGGGGACTCACTCGTGGCCATGGGCCCCGGGCCGGCCGAACTCGTGGCCGCATGACGGGCACTCGATGTCCTCGTGGCGGAGCTCGTCGCTTGCTTCCCGGACCTCCCGCATCACGCTCGAGATCCGCTCCTCGGCGGCGAGCTCCTCGTCGACGGTCAGCTCCACGCCCTCGACCTCCAGGAGAAACTTTGCCACCTCGGTGCACTCGTACATCACGTCGTCGAGCTCCTCGGCGGTGAAGAAGTCCGACATCGCGCCATAGAGGAACGTCGCTCCCGATTTCCTGACCTTCCCTTCGAAGGCCGAGCGGGCCTGGTTGACCGCTTGTGGAGTATACGTGTCGGTCATAAACGGCACGAGCTCGGGGAGGTTCTCCCCGATCTTCGTCATTTCCACGCCGGTCTCGGTCCGGAAATCGGCACACAGTCGGGAGATCGCCCACTCCCGTGCGGTGATATAGGTCCGATCGCGGAGGAACTCGTTGACGCGTTCGTAGGTGGCCCCGTCGATCTTTTTGAAACGCTCGTAGGTTTGGACGTCCTCGGGGACGGCGCCGTCCGACGTCGATGTGTCTTCGCCGTCCGGTCCCGGGGGCTCCTCATCCATGTCGACGCGCTCCGGCGGGCGCGGCCAAAAGGGTACCGTCCATCGGGCCTGCAAAGACCGGACTAACAAAGCCCGCTTGCGGTCACGTTTCCCCGGCCGCCCCACCTCCAACCATGCCCGAGTCCTCGCTGGCGCCGTCCGGCCCGGATCAGACGGGCTGTGCCGCCCCGACGTCGAACCGACGCGATCGCCGCCAGGCGCAGGAGGCGATGTCCGATGCCTTCGCGTACGCGGCCGAACGGGAGTTCCGGGGCTGGGACTACTCCGACGGAATGAGTAGCCCGCTCCGGGAGTACCTCCCCGGCGAAAACCCTTGGGTGAACCTCGCCATCCAGGAGTTCGTCAAGCGCGCACCCGTGAACCTCCGACCGGCCTTCGGCATCCCCCGGCGGCGGAACTTCAAGGGATGCGGGCTCTTCGCGAGCGGCGCCGTCACGGCCTACGAGCTTACCGGCCGGGAGTTCTTCCTCGAGGAGGCCGAGCGGCTCATCGACTGGCTCCATGACGCGGCCCGCGAGGAGCCCTTCGGGTGGGGGCACAACCACGATCTCCAGGTCCCCGACCGGCGGATCACCCGGAACACGCCGAACATCGTGTCGACGACCTACATCGTCAGAGCGATGGTGGCACTGGCCCGACACGGCCCGGTCCCCGACTACGACCGCCTCCCCGATCGCGTGGACGCACTCGTCCGCGAGCACCTCCTCGATCGGACCGCATCGGGCCCCCGCCTCCGCTACGACCCCGGCGCCGACCCCGGGAAATACGTCCTGAACGCGAACGCGCTGGGCGGGGCCCTGCTCGTCGAGCTCGCGAGGGCGTTCGACCGACCCGACCTGCGGGAGCTCGGCGAGGGGCTCCTCGATTACGTCGTCTCGCGCCAACACCCACTGGGCGGGTGGGAGTACATGGATCCCCCCGAGGCATCCCACCTCTCGATGGACAACCACCATACGGGGTTCATCGTCGAGTCCCTCCTCCGCCACCGGGTCTGTACGGGGAGCGATCGCTACGACGAACACATCGACCGCGGACTGGCGTTCTACCGCGACGTGCTGTTCGATGATACCGGGGCGCCCCGCTGGGACGAGTGGAACCGGTATCCCCGGGACATTCACGGGGCCGCCCAGGGCGTCATCACCTTCAGTCTGGCCGGCCAGCGGAAGTTTGCCGCGCGGATCGTCGGCTGGACCCTCGAGCGGATGTACCGCGACGGCCGGTTTTACTACCGGAAAGGACGCCTCCATACCCGTCGCGTTACGCTGATGCGTTGGGGCCAGGCCTGGATGGTGTATGCCCTCACCCGATACCTGGGCGCGACCGCTGGGAAGCCCCCTCGGTCGCTCGCTCACGAACTCGACACCGTTCGTGGCGCCTAACGGTCAGTAGCTGGAGATTTACTTCGCTTCCGTACGGTCTGGAAGCGGTATGAAGACGCGTCGCCACGTGATCGCAAGCCTTGGAGCCATTGCGACCGCCGTGGGGGGTGCCGGGACGCCGTCGACGGACGACGCCGACGGCGGCTCGCCTGGGGTCGACGAACCCTCCTCGTCTTCGGCTCGGCCCCCAGAGACGCTCGACGAGTTCGAGGCACTGTCCCGGTGGGAGGTGATCGACGGCTCGCTCAGCCGGGATCGCGACGTCGGGACGGGCACGGGATCGGCCAGGATCCACGTCAGGGACGAACACGCCCGGGCGGCGATCCGGCGCGAGATGGCCGATCACGTCGATTTCTCCGGCCGCCATCTCCACCTCGCGATGCGCGCGGATCGGACGTGTTACCCACGGCTCCGGATCGTCGACACCGATGGGGATTACCTCGAGTTTCGGGGTGTCGTCCGCGGGGGGTTCCCGGTCCATCCCGTCCCGTTCGGCATCAGCCAGGTCTCAGGCTCCCCCGACCTGACGGACATTCGGTCGTTGTTGTTTTCCATGTACGTCGGGAGCGGGGACACGGCCCGTCTCTGGCTCGATGATCTCCGTACGTCGGAGCGAGTCGAGCCCGGCATCGTGATGATCCACTTC
>CAZAYR010000096.1:0-9635 GCA_964489365.1 uncultured Salinarchaeum sp. | reverse complement strand
GTCACTTAGAAAATTTGTCATTAAGCGTCTGATCTTCACGATCCCTGTAATGTTGGGTGTAACCCTAATCACTTTCGGGATTGTGCATTTCATTCCGGGGGATCCGATCGACTTTATTACGGCCTTTATCGAGCTCGACCCGGAAACCCGCGACGCGATCCGGGCGCAGTACGGCCTGGACCAGCCCGTATGGCGGCAGTATGTCGATTGGGTCGTGAACGCGGCGCAGTTCGACTTCGGTGACTCGATCGTCACCCGCCGCCCGGTGGCCCGCGAGATCATGGATCGACTCCCGTACACGCTGCTCATGGGCGCGATGGCCCTGCTCGTCACGTTGATCGTCTCCATCCCCTCGGGCATCGTCGCCGCCTACTACAAAGACACCAAGATCGACGAGTTGAGCCGTGTGTTCGCCCTGTTCGGCATTTCCATGCCGAACTTCTGGCTCGGCCTGATTCTGATTCTTATCTTCGCGAGTTGGCTCGACTGGCTCCCGGTCCTCCCGCCGACGAGCGAACCGCTCCTGAGCGTCGATATGCTCACGTATTCGATCATGCCGGCGATCGCGATCGGCACGGCCGCCGCCGCACTCCTGATGCGATTGATGCGATCGTCCATGGTCGAGGAACTGAGCAAGGATTACGTCACGACGGCGCGAGCCAAGGGGCTTCGCGAGCGGACGATCGTCCGGAAGCACGTGCTCAAGAATTCTCTCATCTCGGTGGTCACCGTGACGGCGTTGCAGGTGGCGTTTATCATCAGCGGGTCCGTGGTTATCGAGATCGTCTTCAGCTATCCCGGGATCGGGCGCCTGCTGGTCAACAGCGTGGGCGCCCGTGACTTCCCGGTCATCCAGGCGCTCGTCCTCCTCATCGGCGTCTTCGTCGTGATCGCGAACCTCCTCGCGGATATCGTCTACGCCTACCTCGATCCACGCATTAGGTATTGACAATGGCTGAAAGCACCAACTATTCGCGAACGGAACGCGGCCGCATTCAGGTGTACGGCTTCGATCCGAGTCGCGTGACGGACCGTGACGCGGACTCGGCATGGAGTTCGGCGATGGCCGAAGAGGAAGGGAAGGGGCGACTCCATTACGCATGGGTGCGCTTCAAGCGAAACCGCCTGGCGTTGTTCGGCGCCGCCGTCATCCTTGCCATGATGCTGCTGACGATTCTCTCCCGTCCGATTGCCGTCCCGGCGGACGTGCCGATCCTCGCCGGGCAAACGCTTCAACCGTTCTCGCTCGCCCCGGCCGATCCCGCCTCGCAGGATCTCTTGAACGCGAATCAGCCCCCTTCGGGCGAACATCTGTTCGGAACCGACTGGGCGGGGCGGGATATCTTCTCTCGCGTCCTCTACGGTGGGCGATGGAGCCTCTCGATCGGGTTTATCGTCGTGGCGGTGGCCGTATTCGTCGGCGTGCCGCTCGGATCGATCGCGGGGTACTACGGCGGGATCGTGGACGAGGTCATCATGCGATTGGTCGACATGCTCTACGCGTTCCCGTTCATCGTGCTCGCGATCGGGATCATCGCCATCTTCGGTCGCGGGTACTGGGAGATGGTTGCGGCCCTAGTGATCACCGGATGGCTCCCATATTCGCGGATCATCCGGGGGGAGATCCTCAGCGTGAAGGAGAACGAGTACGTACTCGCGGCGAAGGCCCTGGGGGCCCGCGACCGATCGATCATCGTTCGGCACATCCTGCCCAACGCGATGGCCCCCGTCATCGTCCAGGCGACGCTGAGCATCGGGACCGTCGTCCTCGCGGCGGCGGCGCTGGGGTTCATCGGCCTCGGCCTTTCGCCGGCAAGCGCCGAATGGGGGGTCATGCTCAACGTCGGGCAGGATTCGCTGGCCCGGGGGCGCTGGTGGATCACCGTGTTCCCGGGCGGGGCGATCTTCCTGTTCGTGATGGCGATCAACCTGGTCGGGGACGGCGTACGGGACGCCTTTGACCCGCAAGGAGAAACCGGCGAACGGGGGGCGCTTCGCTGACATGGCGATGCTCGAAGTCGAGGATCTGAACGTCCGCTTCTATACCGAGGAAGGGGTCGTGAAAGCCACGAACGATCTCTCGTACGAAGTCGAATCCGGGGAACGCTTCGGGGTCGTCGGTGAAAGCGGGGCGGGCAAGAGCGTGGCGAGTCTCGCCCTGATGCGCCTGATCGACCATCCGGGGTACATCGAGAGCGGCGAGATCCGATTCAAGGGTCGGAACCTATTGGAACTGGACTCCGAGGAGATGCGCAAGATCCGGGGCAACGAGATCGCGATGGTGTTTCAGGACGCCGAGACCGCGCTCAACCCATCCCATACCGTCGGCGAGCAGATCTCGGAGGCGATCCGCCTCCACCTCGGACTCGACGAGGCTGCCGCCCGCGAACGCGCGATCGAGACGCTCGATTCGGTGGGGATCCCCGACGCGGCCGACCGCTACACCGATCACCCTCATCAGTTTTCGGGGGGGATGCAACAACGGGTCGTCATCGCCATGGCACTGTCGTGCAATCCCGACCTCCTCATCTGTGACGAACCCACGACCGCCCTCGACGTGACGATCGAAGCCCAGATTCTCGAGCTGCTCGAGGACGTCTCCGATGAATTCGATACGGCGATTCAGCTTATCACCCACGACCTCGGCGTCATCGCGGAGTTCTGCGACCGGGTGATGGTCCTCTACGCCGGTCACCCCGTGGAGATGGCGCCCGTCGAGGACATCTACTATGACCCCCAGCATCCGTACACCGTGGGGCTCATGAGCTCGATTCCCCGTATCGGCGACGGCAGAGACCGCCTTCAAACGGTACCGGGGCAAATGCCCGATCTGATCGAGTTACCGCCGGGCTGTAACTTCCACCCACGGTGTCCGTACGCGGAAGACGTCTGCGTCCAGCGGGAGCCGCCACTCGTCGACGTCGAGACGGGGGAACCGGCCGACGTCTCCGCCCACGAGGAGCAGTTTGCGGCGTGTCTCGCGCACACCGGGGAACTGCAGGGATCGCTGGATTACACGGTCGAGGTCGAGGAGCAAGGATCGACCGATAAGGACCGATCCGGGCGGGAGGAGGCCGGGTATGGCGCATAGCGCCAGCGAGGCCCCCCTCATTCGCGCGGAGGGGTTGAAGAAGCACTACGAGTCCCAAAGCGGCTTCCTCGATCGACTCTTGGGGAATCGCGAATGGGTCAAGGCCGTCGATGGCGTGTCGTTCGAGATCGAGGAGGGCGAGACGCTTGGCCTAGTCGGAGAGAGCGGATGCGGAAAGAGCACGGTCGGGCGGACGTTGCTACGCCTCGAAGAACCGACGGACGGCACGGTGTATTTCCGGGGACGAGATATCTCGGAGCTCTCGAACCGGGAACTGCGAGCATTGCGCCGCGACGTACAGGTCATCTTTCAAAACCCGTTCTCGAGCCTGAATCCCCGGTTGACGGTCAACGACATCATCGGGGAAGCCCTCGACATTCACGGCATCGCCGAGGGCCGGACGCGGGACGAACGCATCAAGGAGTTGTTAGAACGGGTGGGGTTGAGCGCGAGCCATGCAAATCGCTATCCCCACGAATTCTCCGGGGGACAGCTCCAGCGGATCGGCATCGCCCGGGCGCTGGCCGTCGAACCGGACTTCATCGTGTGTGACGAGCCCGTCTCTGCGCTCGACGTCTCGGTACAGGCACAGATCCTGAACCTGCTCAAGGATCTCCAGGACGAGTTCGGCATCTCCTATCTCTTTATCGCCCACGATCTCTCGGTCGTCGATCATATCTCCGATCGCATCGCCGTGATGTACCTCGGGGAGATCGTCGAGATCGGCACCCCCGAGCAGATCTTCAATCCCCCACAGCACCCCTACACGCAGGCGCTCCTCTCGGCGATCCCCGAGCCCGATCCCGAGTGGGACCGCGAACGCATCATCCTCGGGGGCACGGTCCCATCCCCGATCGATCCGCCACCGGGCTGTAAGTTCCACACCCGGTGTCATCGGGTCATCCCCCCGCGTGATTTCGACTTCGAGCAGGAGGAATGGCGGGCGGTCCTGTCACTGCGGACGCGGATTGCCGACGGCGATATCTCCCTCGAGACGCTCGATGTCGAGCCGGACGCGGCTTCGGGGAGTGAGGTGGCCACCGCCATCCGCGAGGAATACGGGGTGCCCGCGCGGCTATCCGATGGTCGCGCGGAGAGCATCCTCGAGGAATCCCTGGAGACGCTCGCCGCTGGGGAGTTTGCCCAGGCCCAACGACGCCTCGACGAGGCTTTCGAGACCCCCTGTACCGTCCACGAACCGGAGCTCCGGCCGATCGAACAGGGGCGTGCGGCCTGTCACCTGTTCGATCCCCGGTTCGAGGACGGGACGGTCGACCGGGCTGCCAGGGACTCCTCGGAGCCCGGGGACGCATCCGCCCGTTCCGCCGGGGATTGAACCTTGACGGCCGCGCACCGCTGGAGCGGTGAGCGTCCCTGCGCGTCTATTCGGGGAGCGGACCGGCTCTCGCTCCATCGCGGGGCAACTTCGCTTGCATTCCGTCGCTGAGCCCGGGGTGTCCGCGCGTATCCGTCAAGCTTTTCGAACGCTGGCACCTTCCTCGGGCGATGCGTCGCATCTACGAGTCGGGGGCCCTCGACCGGGACGATGAGGACCCGTATCGCCCGAACGAACGCGACGCAAGCGTTACCCCGGAGGCCATGCGCACCGTCCCGGGCGCGATGCTCAGTCGTGCGCTGATCCCACATTGGCTCAGGTATCGCGCGATCGACGTTCGCCTGACGATCCCCGAGTCGACCTACCCCTCCGGGAGGCCGGTCCCGTTCGCCGTCACGATGAAGAACGCCATGCCGTTCCCGATCAGCATTCCCACGACCTCGCTCGAGCGATGGACCTGGTCGGTGGATGGCCATCGGTCGGCGTCACACGTCCCCAAATCCGCGCCTCCCGAGGGGTCGACGGTGCTGACGTTCGACCGGGGGGAACGCAAGCGGTACCACAAGGTTTGGAACGGGATGTTTCGGACGTCCCAGCGCGATTGGTCGCCGGCCGAGCCCGGGGAGTACACCATCGCCGCTTGCATCAATGTCGCCGATCCCGACCGACACGGTCTGGCCGACGCCGCCACCGTTCGTATCACGGCCTCGGAGCCGGACTCGCCCCGGAATGACCAGGGGCCAATGAATCACAATGGTTAACTGCGAAACAGCGATATCAAGGGACAGCGGGATGGGATAGCCAGGAGATTCCGGCGGGCTCATAACCCGCAGACCGGTGGTTCAAATCCACCTCCCGCTATGCGAGGCGTAGCGTTTTTGTCGACATCGACCGTTGGGAAGGATCGATGAGCAGCCGCGTGCTCAGCTATGTGCGCCAGCCCGAGTACATCGGACAGAACCGGTGCTTGCCGTGTACGTTGGTGAACGTCGGCATCGCGGTGGTCCTCAGCCTCGCGATCGGCTGGCTGTGGCCGGTGGCCGGGCTGGGCTTTCTCGTGTTCGCGCTCGCGGCAATCGCCCTCCGGGGGTATCTCGTGCCCGGGACGCCGGAGCTCACCCAGCGGTATCTCCCGGCGCGAATCCATCGATGGTTCGGCCACGCGCCCGAACCGCATGCGGGGGATGCCGGGGAACTCGAGCGGACGTTGGTCGACTGGGGGATCCTCGAGCCCTGCGAGGACGTGGACGATCTTTGCCTGCGGGACGAGGTCCGGGAGGCCTACCAGGCACGTCTCGCCTCGCTCGATGACGACGGGATCGACCCGGACGCCCTGGCGCCGATGTTCGAGGCGGAGCCGCGGAAGATCGAGATCCGGCGCACGAGCGCACCCATGGTCCGTGTGCGCGGTGACGGGACCACGAAGTGGCCGTCCTGGGCGGCCCTCCGGGCGGATGTCGCCATGGAGGGTGTGCTTCGGGACCGCGTGGATGACTGGGCGCGCACCGACACGGAGGCGCGAGGCCCCGTGCTGGCCGGCCTCCGCCCGTTTCTGGAGGCCTGTCCGGCGTGCGAGGGACCGTTGTCGTTCGGGGAAGAGGTCGTCGCCTCGTGCTGTCGCAAACACGATGTCGTGCAACTGAGCTGTGAGGCCTGTGGGGCGACGATCTTCGAGGTCGAGGCCCCGCAACTCGAAGCGGTGCAGGAGCACTGACGGCGCCTAGGAACGGCTCCCGGAACCGTCGGCGGCGACGGCCTCCCGGAGATCTGGCTGGTGGAGATGACACTTCGTCAGGTGATCTCCCTCCTCGATGGGTGCCGGATCGACCGCCCGACAGGGGGTCGTGACGACCGACGCCAGCGTCTCGTACGCCTCCATCCGTGCGTCGTCGGTCCCCCCGGCGAATAAGGCGTCGATGGTGGCCTCGAGTGTCTCATCGAGGCGGTCGGCCCCGAGTCGGGCGGGAATGTCGTATTCCTCGCGGAGCCGGTCGCCGAACTGTGCTCTCGTGACTGCCGACGGGTCGTCGATCTCGGACGACATGGAGACCGCCGATTCCCGAACCGCCTCGGGGTCGACGACCGCATGTTCCAGGTCGATCAGGAGATCCACCAGGGCCCGCCAATCCGCCTGGGGGATCTCCGTGTCCGGTTGAATGACACGATGACACCGGGTGTGGAACCGGCACCCCGGCGGTGGCGCCTCCGGGCTCGGCACCTCGCCCGTGAGTTCGATCCCCTCGATCTCGTCCCGTGGGTCGGGGGTCGGGATCGAGGAGAGTAGTGCCTCCGTGTAGGGATGCTGGGGATCCGAGAAGAGACGCTCGGTCGCCCCCATCTCGACGATCTGGCCGAGGTACATCACGGCGACCCGGTCACAGATTTCCCGGACGACCGACAGGTCGTGACTGATGAAAAGCACCGCAAGCCCGAACTCCTCCTGGAGGTCGTCGATCAGCGACAGGATCTCCGCCTTGATGGACACGTCCAGGGCCGAGACCGGCTCGTCCGCGATGATCAACTCGGGGTTGAGCACCAGGGCCCGGGCGAGGCCAATGCGCTGTTTTTGCCCGCCGGAGAACTCGTGGGGGAAGCGATCGTAATCCGTCCGGGACAGGCCCACGCGTTCGAGGAGATCCTGGACGATCTCGCGGCGCTGCGTCGGATCGTTCATCCCGTGGACCTGCAGCATTTCCGCGATGGCCTGCCCGACCGTCATCCGGGGGTTAAAGCTCGACCCCGGATCCTGCATGACCATCTGGGCCTGCCGCCGGAACGCCCGCAATTGGCCCTTGTCGAACGTCGTGACATCGTTGGGATGGGCGCCGTTTTCGGCGTCCCCGCGCGTGCCCCCGCGCAATCGATCCCGGAGAGATCGGCGTTTGGCGTCCGCCGGATCCCATTCCCGGCTGTTGAAGATCACCTGCCCGTCGGTCGGCGGTTCGAGATGGATGATCGATTCGGCGGCCGTGGATTTCCCGCAACCGGATTCGCCGACGAGTCCGACCGTCTCGCCCGGGTAGATGTCGAAGCTAATGTCATCGACGGCCTTCGCGACGCCGACCTGCCGCGAGATAAACCCCTTCCGGAGGGGGTAGTACTTCTTGAGGTTCCGCACGGACACCAGGGGTTCCTTAGTCATCCGCGAGCCCCCCTGGGGGGTCGTCGGCCTGCGGCCCACTGGCCCGGACGGTCTCGCTGTCGAAGCCGGGCCCGTAATAGACACACGAGGCCGCGTGCCCGCGTTCGACCTCGTATTCCTGCGGTTGGGACCCCTCCGTACAGGCCCCCACCGCGAACTCGCAACGATCCGCGAACCGACATCCTTCCGGTGGCGCGAGGGGGTCCGGCAGGGTCCCCGGAATCCCCCGTCGCAGCGAGCCCCGGCCGGGGACACACCGCATCAACGCCTGGGTATACGGATGGGCGGGATCCTCGAAGATCCGGTACACGCTGCCCCGTTCCATGATCTTCCCGGCGTACATCACCACGACGCGGTCGGCCACCTCGGCCACGACGCCCAGGTCATGCGTCACGAAGAGCATGCCCATCCCGAATTCCTCCTGCAGTTCCTCGAGCAGGCGAAGGATCTGTGCTTGGACGGTCACGTCAAGGGCGGTCGTCGGTTCGTCCGCGATCAGGAGGTCCGGTTCGCCGACGAGGGCCATCGCGATCATGATCCGCTGTTTTTGGCCCCCGGAAAACTCGTGGGGGTAATCGTCATAGCGCGAACTCGCGTTCGGGATCCCGACGCGTTCGAGCAGGCTGATGCCCCGCGCACGCGCCTCCTCCTTCGACACGTCCTCGTGTACGAGGATCGCCTCCTCGAGCTGCCAGCCGACGCTGTAACAGTGATTCATCGATTCCTGGGGGTTCTGGAAGATGTGGGCAATCCGGTTGCCGCGGATGGCCCGCAACTGGCGTTCTGTGAGGGATTGGAGGTCGATGCCCCGGAATCGGATCTCCCCGCCGACCTCTGCCGGGGGCGATTTCAGGATCCGCGTGATGGATTCCGTCGCCACGGTTTTGCCGGAACCCGACTCCCCCACGATACAGACCGTCTGCCCGTCTTCGACGCCGAAATCGATCCCGTCGACCGCCACGAGATCGCCCCGATCGGTCCGGAACCGGGTCGTCAGATCCTCGACGTCGAGGAGCGGCGCCGTCGGATCCTCTTGGGGGTGGTGCCTCATCGGTCCGCCTCCGCCTCGGCTTCGGGGTTGAGCGCATCGAGCAGAGCATCGCCGAGGAAATTAAACGCCAGGATCGTCAGGAAGAGGGCGATACCCGGGACGAGCACGATCCATGGGGCGATATCCAGGTCCGTCCGACCCTGGGAGATGAGCTGTCCCCAGGAGGGGACCTCCGAATCCCCGAGGCCCAGGAAGGCGATCTGGGCCTCCGCGAGGAGGAACACCGGGATCAGCAGGGTGAGTTGGGTAATGATACTGCTCGCCGTGTTCGGCACGACGTGCGAACGGATTACTCGGGTCACCGAGGCGCCGCTAATGCGGCTCGCCTTGATGAATTCCTCCTCGGAGATCGAGAGGGCCTTGCTGCGGACGTACCTGGCGGTACCCCCCCATGCGAAGACGGCGAACACGATGATGAACATCGCAAGGCTCGCGCCGTACGCGTAGAGGATCAGCAAGTAAAACGGCAGGGTCGGGAACGAGATGACCACGTCGACGAATCGCATCAGGATCTCGTCGATCCACCCCCCGGAGTATGCCGAGACGGTTCCGAAGGCGATCCCGATGCCAGCCACGACGGTCGTCGTGATGAACCCGATCTGCATGCTAATGGTCATCCCGTGGATGACGGAGTTGAGGACGTCGCGGCCGCCGGAGGTGGTCCCCAGGGGATGGGCCCATGTCCCTTGACACTGGCCATTGACCACGTCACCGACACACGAGGCGACATTGCCCTCGTAAATCGACGCGAACACCGGCGGTTGTCGCCCGGTCATGACGTCGAAGGTCGGTTCCGGCACCAGGAAGGGGCCGAGCAACCCGCCGGCAAAGACGATCAGCAACCAGATGAGGCCCACGACGGCGGGACGGTTGCGTTTGAATTCCTTCCAGTAATACCGGGTCATCCGTGGATTCTGGTAGAGCGGCAGGACGAGGTACCACAGGAAGAGAAAGAGGGTGAAGATGAAGATCAGATCGAGCGCACTCGGGTTGTAATCCAACCCGAAACGCTCGA
>CAZAYR010000095.1:2174-9698 GCA_964489365.1 uncultured Salinarchaeum sp. | reverse complement strand
CTACCTGCGTCCATGAGCCATCATATGGCGGGCCGGCTGGGCATCCTCGAGATGGTGGGGTTGGCGGCGACCCTCGTCCTCGCCATTCCCATCGGCCTCCTCGGGCTGGAGTTTCTGCTCGGGGATCGACCGGTCATCGGGCTCGGGTTGCTGGTGCTCGCCGTGGCGCTGGTCGTCGCTTCGCGGCGGTTGACCACGCCGCAGGATCTGCCCACGAAGGCCGTCGAATGGGCCGCCGGTGCGATCGCCAAGGAACCCGACGAGGATCGTGAATAGTGTGGCGGTGCGCCTGCGCGCTCACCTGAATGCGTTGAGACCGCCCGGGGTCGATCGTGCGGCGTCTCAGTAATTCCGACGCTCCTGAATCGTCCCGTCAGCACGATGGATCACGACGGAATCGCCGGATCCGGCCTCCCGCCGCGCCCGATCCACTGCGGGATCCTTCTTCCGATGGTTGCTCACGACCGAACCGCCCTCCTTTTGCACGCGCCACTGGTTTCCGCTGGGGAGAACCTGATACACCGTCATATCACATCGTCTGACTTTCGTTAGAATAAGTCTAGGGTAGCTTATCGATTCGGCGCATCGACAGCGATGACACGCCCCAACGCAGTCTCCTGGGAATTAGACGAAGGTCACCGAAAAAGTACGATCCTGACGACGACCGCGTCGATGAGACCCCATTCCCGAGTAGGCGAACATTCATGTTCGCGTCCACGTCACCCGTTGGCATGCGTCCCGCCCCGTCGTTCGTGGTGCGGCTGACCCTGCTCGCCGTGGTGGTCACCAGCGTGGTCGTCGCACCGGCCGCCGCGGGCGGCCCGCACATGGACGGGCGCGTCGCCCAGGCCGACGGCATCGACGATGCGACGACGCCCACCCTCGACACGCCGGCCCTGCTCACTGCCATCGACCAGTGGCGAACGGGTGATACGGGGGTAGGCCGGTTACTGATGACGATCGAGTACTGGCGGTCCGATGCGACGGCCCCCGACGTGGCCGACGATGTCGCCGCCGGTGAGATCAGCCCGGCCGACCGAGATTGGCTCTTCGCCATCTCCGCGCTCGAACCCCTGGGCGAGGAGCTGCCAACGGTCACGGTCGGGACCGCCGACGGGTTCGACCGGCCGGACGCGGTGGTCGAGGCCGCGGTCGCGTACTGGCATGCCGAGCGGATTCAAACCCACACCGAACGTGCGATCGCCTTCGAATTCACCGGCAGTGCCGACGCGGACGTCGTGATCGAGCTCGATTCCGCGTTCACCACGTGTGGCGACCAGACCAGGGAGACGGGCTTCGAGGGATGTGCGCCGCGTATCTCGCCGGAGAACCCGATCGCGGATGCCACCGTCCGGATCCATGCCGACCTGAACGACGTGAGCATGGAACACACGATCGAGCACGAGCTGGGCCACGTGCTCGGCCTCGGCCACGATGACACGCCCCAGTGGCTGATGTCGAACGGCGACGACGAGGGGGACGTCGTCGACTGGACGGCCCGCGAGCACCCGTGGTATCACGGCGACGATCTCCGCGTGACCGTGGTGATGGAGGAAGATCAGGCGGCCGTCGAAACGGCCGTGAAAGACGCCATCGAGTTCTACAACAACCAACGGGCCTACCTGCCACCGGAGACCGAGCTCGCCTACGTGGACGAGCCCTTCCGCGCCGACATCGTGTTCCGGGATACCGTCCCGCCGTTCGTCCGCACAGTCCCCGAGGATGCGCCGTCGTACGGGTACCGGTTCGGCCAGGACTGGGACGCCGACCCGTCGCTCGAGCGCCTCGAGGTCACGTACGTCTACCTGTGGGACGTCGAGGGCATCGATCGCACCGCGGGCTACTGGATCGGCATCTTCGCGGGCAACGAGGTCGGGGAGCTGCCCGCGGAATACAGGTGAGCCCCCACCGACCCCGCCCGCGGGCGCCGACGACCACGATGCGCCCCGCCGGCCCTGGCCATCGCATCCCAATCAGGATGATCCACTGTGCGATCGCAGTGGCCACCAGGCGGGCCACTCGATCCCGGCGAAATGTGGGACTGCGTAGCGGTAGCCCAACCCGGTCAGCGCGCCGAGGGTCACCCCCCACGAGACGTGCGTGAGCAACTGGGTGACTGACAGACTCGGGACCATCGCGGGAGTGCCCAGGAGCTGGAGCCAGACGGGAGCGATCACGCCCGCGGCACCCAGCCACAGCGCGAGGCCCCACCCCACACCGACGCCGACGTATGCGGCCAGCGATTGGCGGGAGCGGTCCGGAAGGAGCGTCAGCCAGCCGGCGTAGATAAACCCGAAAACGAGACTGTGGAACTGGTGGGTGATCCAGCCGACGACCGGGCTCACCGCACCGTAGAAGACGCCGATCCCCGCAACGGACCCGCCGCGCACGATCGAGACCGCCCCGAACACGCCGCCCGCGGCCAACGCCGCGACGATCACGACCGCCAAATGCGGGATCCCGGGTCGGATGGACGGCGACGCATCTGCCTCCTCCCGCCCGTCCGGGCTCCCTGCCCGACTCAGCGGGAGGGCGAGCGTGATCGCGGTGCGGCCGTCCGCCGTGTCCGTTTCGAGCCGCGCGCCATAGCGCGCCGCCATCAGGCGGACGAGGTGGAGCTCGAAATCCGAGCCCGGATCGTCGTACTCGGGGATCGTCCCCGACTCGAGGAGGGCCCGATCGGCGCCATCAAGGACATCCCCGGGGCCGCTGACGCGGACCCGGGCCGTGTTCGGCGTCGTCTCGATATCCACCTCGACCCGCGGGGACGGTCCGTCGGCACGGGTGATCACGACCTCGAGGAGGCGATCGAGCAGGACGGCCACCCGATCGTCGGCCCGGACGCGGATCTCCCCCGGAGGCGCGTCCAACGCGAGCTCGACGGACGGATGCGCCCCCTCGATTGCGTCGATCCGGGCCGTTACCCGTTCGATCAAAGGCACCGTCGTCCCCGCCTCGGCCGCGGCGACCGGCCCGGCGAGGTGGTAGACCTCGTCGACGGTCTCCTCGATCTCGTCGGCGCGGCGCTGGATCGTCTCGATCGCGTCCGCGTCGGCCGCCGTGACCTGCGTCGCGTAGCCCCGGATCACGGTGAGCGCGTTGAGCACCTCGTGGCCAGCAGGCGGTTGAGGACCGAGAGCCGGTTCGAGTGCTGGCGCAATGCCTGGCGTTGCCGCCGGTTTCGCGCCGCGTACAGGCCCGTGAGGGTCCCGCCGACGCTGCCGCCGATCAGGAAGTTCGAGAGGTAGGCACGGGACCGGACCGTCTCGACGGCCGGCATCTGGCCGCCGCTCGAGCCCAGAACCGTCAGCACCCCGAGGACGAGCATGGTGCTCACGCCGATCACGGCCCAACCCGCGACGGTCCGGACGAGCCGCGGTTCGACGTCGGCGACCGCCAGGCCCACCCCGAAGGCCGACAGCCCCAGGCCGAGGACCAGCGGGGTGACCCCGGCCAGAAAGAACCGCATCGTGCCCTGATCGAGGGCGAGGGTGACCGTAAACCGAGTGAGGAAAAAGCCCAGCGCGGCGATGACCAGGCCGGAGTAGTTCATCCGCGCCATTGCCCGGACGTGGTCCGGGATCGAAATAAACGTTCGCGACGTGGTATGTCCGGTGACGAGAGGGGTATGGGACGCGATTCTGGGATCGAGTCGTTCAGCACGAATCGGAAGGGGCGTCATAGCCCATGGTGGTAGGGTCGCTGCAACGGGGTATGGTTTGGAGCATCGCGTTCGCGCCTGTGGCCTGTGCCACCTCAGAAATCAGATCCGGGAATGGGAGACGGTCCATCCTGTCGCTAAACGAAGTTAGGAGTGAGTAAATATAACCTCGCCACCCTTGCGACACGTCGATGGCCGTTGCACTCCCGTTGTTGCCGGCGTGGTCCCGATGGCTGGGTGTCGCGCTCATCGCCGGGATCATCCTGTACGCCTCGGTGCTTGCCCCACCACCGGCCATCGTCTTCGAGCACGATGGCGGCTCGCCGAGTCTCTCGGTCGGGCCTGATCCCGGAGGCGACACGGCTGATGGGGGCATGGAGGTCTTTGACCTGCTCGCCGAGGCGATCGGCTTCGCCTCCAATCAGTGGCGCCACTTCCTCGCGTACGCGGCGCTCGCGTACGCCACCGCCTACGCGATCGCCCATCGGCGGCAACCGCTGCCCGTCCATTTCGTGCTCGTCATCGCGAGCGTACTCCTCTACGGGGCGACGATCGAGATGCTGCAACACCTGTTCACCCATCGGACCGTCGCGCTCAGCGATATCCTGATCAATGGTCTCGGCGCGTCGCTGGTGTTCGGCTGGTATGCGATCCAGCCCTGGATCGAGTGGCAGCCGATCGGCTCGTCGGGCAGACGGATTCCCAGTTAATCCCCGCAAACCCAGCGGTGGCCACTGCACGTGTTGCTGGACTTGCAGGAACGGGATCAGTGTTCGTCGTGGGAGGGATCCACGTTCCTGGCCGTGCTCGGGTGAAAGGTTTTTACACCCCCTCACGACGTCGGCATATGGACTGTCCCCGGTGTGGGGGGTCGATCGAGGTCTATCGACTGGGGGACGAGGAGTCCGGCATCTGTGCGGATTGTCGCTACGTCGGCATCCCGACGGAGCACCGGGCGGAGGCAACCGAGACGGAGTCCTGGGATGTCGCGTTCGCGCGGTTTCGCGAGGCGGTCGGCGGATCCGGGCCGGACGGGCGGGCAGCCGGCGCGGCCGATCCGGTCGAGGCGCTCGAGGTCCCGGGCGAGGACGCGGTGCGCGAGCGCCGCAAGGCGGCGGTCAGGGACCTCTACGCGACCCTCCGGGCCAAGCGGGAGGCAAGCCGGAGCGAGTTGTTGGCCGCGCTCGCCGTCACCGACCACGGCTACGAAAGCGCCGAGTCCTTCTGGGCCAACGCCGGTCGAGAGGTGCTCCGCGGGTTACCGGGCGTCGTGGCCCCCGGCGCGGGGGAACACGCGTGGCGCTTCCGCCCCGAGAACGGGTGAGCACCGCGATCCGCGCGGGATGTGCGCCCGGGGGTGGATTTTTGGGGCCGGGCGCGAAGCCGGGGACATGCCCGACATTCACATCTCCGAGGACCAACGCAACCGACTCGATCGATTGCGGTCGTCCGTGGCCGCGGGACAGGCCGGGACGTACGCGACCGTGACGGATGCGGATCTCGTCGAGTACCTGTTGGATCTGGCCGACGCGGTCGACGATCCGGATGCCCTGCTCGAGACGGAGGCCGGCAGCGGGGACGCGGGGACGAGCGCGGACGCGCCTCCCGCGGACCCCGACCCCGACGATGGCGATGGTGGTGGCAAGCTCGAGGAAATGATGAACCTGCTCGAGACCCACCGTGAGAAGTGGCGTGAGGCCGACGGCGAGGCGCCCTACGAGGTGGACCTGCCCGACGGGGACGTCGAGCCGGCACGCACCAAGGACGACGTGAAAGCGCTGCTCTTCAGACATTATCAGTAAGCCGCCGCGGAGGCCGGGCGCGAGCCCGGGGCATGACGAAGGCCTTGGGGGACCGCGCCAGGATCGACCGTTCGGTCGTCGGTGCACCACTGGTGTGCGGGGGATCGCGGTCGGGCAAACAATGATGACCGTTGCCGAAAAACGAGGTTCACGATGAGTGATCGGACCCAACCCAAGAACGTCCTATTCGCGTGGTACGAACGCTATATCGGGGAACCCCGCGACGAGTCGGACGTCTACCTCGGGTTCGGGCTCTTCTTTGCCGGGATCGCCATCGCGATCTGTGCGTTCGTGCTGTTCGTGCTGGGCGCCGGCCTGTACGGCCTCCGGACGGAGAATTACTTCGTCCTGGCCCAACCGGCCTACGTCTTCGGCATGGTGTCGGTCCCGCTCACGTTGCTCGGGATCGTCGTGTTGCTCCCCACCGAGCGACGGATGCAGGTGGGCGCGGGCGCCGGCATGGCGATCATCCTCCTCGCGGCGGTCGGGTTCGTCATCTCCTATCCCGACCAATGGTTCGAGTTCGGGACGCGGAACACGCTCGTCGTCGTCGGGACCTACGCCGTCGGGATCACGGTCGTGATCGGCGCGACCGGGGCGGCGCTGGTGGCCCACCAGCTGGAACGGGTGCGGGCCCCGACCCCCTCCGAGATCGAGGCCCTCGAGGAGGACGAAAGCGAGGAGACGGTGAGCGAGGAGCAGGTCCGGCGCGACATCGAGGAGGCGATGGCGAACGTCGAGCTCACGTGGGGCGGCGTCGACAAGGAGGAGCACCGACGCCTCGAGTTCACGACCGATTACGCCGACGAGGCCGTGGACGAACTGAACGTGGAGGCCAAGCGGACGGTCAGCGCCGGCGGCGGCGTCGACGCCCAGGTCCAGGGGCTCAAACAGCTCAAGGGCGAGGGGACCAAGACCGCGCGCTCGACGGAGACGGTCTCGGATCAGACGGCGGCGCTCAACGAACTCAAGGAGCAACGTCGCCGCGACGAGATCCCCGAGAACGCCCCCCTCGCCGAACGGGGCCTGCTCTCCCGGCTGCTGTCCCGGCTCGGCTGGGGGTAGGCACCCCTTTACGCGGCGAATCCGGGAACGTTTCAACCTGCGCTAATGTTACACATGGATTTATTTCCCCGACGGTCCCGGTATGTCCATGGCAACTGGCCTCGACGTCGGCACGATGAACATCCTCTCGGCGAAACAGGACGGCTCGGACGTGGTGTTCGTCCAGCAACGCAACTCGTTCGTCGAGATCGAGTACTCGGATATGGCCGAGCAGATGCTCTCGCGCAGCGACGTCCTGCACATCCGCAAGGACGACAAGGTGTATGTCGTCGGCGACGACGCCCTGAACTTCGCGAACATCTTCAACAAGGAGACCCGCCGGCCGATGCAACACGGGATCCTCTCGAGCGAGGAGCAGTCCGCGATCCCGATGATGAAGCTGATCATCGAACAGGTCGTCGGCGAGCCGGACCGGCGCAACGAGCGGCTGTACTTCTCGTCGCCGGCCGACCCGATCGACGCGGATCTCTCGACGCTGTATCACCAGAAAACCCTCGAGTCCTTCCTGGCGGACATGGGCTACGACGCCGAACCGATCAACGAGGGGATGGCCGTGATCTACTCGGAACTGGCGGATAACTCCTTTACCGGGCTGGGCATCTCGTTCGGCGCCGGCATGACGAACGTCTGTCTGTCCTACTATGCGGTCCCCGTCATGCGGTTCTCGGTCGCCCGCGGGGGCGACTGGGTGGACGAACAAGCTGCCCAGGCGACGGGCACGCCCGTCGACAAGGTCACCTCGATCAAGGAGGACGACTTCGAACTGGACTTCCGGACCGACGTCGGCGGCGTGGAGGGCGCCCTCTCGATCTACTACGAGAACCTGCTCGATTACGTCATCGAACACATCGTGCGGGAAGTCGACGAGGAGGACATTGAGGAGGGCCTCGACGTCCCCGTCGTCGTTACCGGCGGGTCGGCCAGCCCCGACGGGTTCGAGGACCTGTTCGAGCAGCATATCGAATCGGCGGACATCCCCTTCTCGATCAGCGGGGT
>CAZAYR010000095.1:0-2164 GCA_964489365.1 uncultured Salinarchaeum sp. | reverse complement strand
CGCTCGGTACGATGCGGCGGACGAAGCGGGGGCGGGCGGTTCCAGCGAAGAGGAAGCCGCGGCTGCGGTAAGCGAGGAGTAGGGAACCCCATCGACGGGGTGCAGCCGACCCTTCGGGCCGACCTATCCAGCCCATGGTCCGCGGGATGGGTTCGATTGGGTTTCTCGACGGCAAGCGTTGATCGTGGCCGGGAGCTCGGATATCGAGTGGTGGGCTTTTTCGACTGGCGGAGGCTTCCCGGACGCTAGGTTTTCAGTACATAGTCATGGAATGATATGAATCGAGATCGCGTGATCGATGAGCTACACCCCTCCCGGGCGGTTTAAGGGTTCCAATTTCAACGACAAGCGCCTGAGGTAAGTATATCATCCCGAAGAGTGATATACTTACGTTCCATCCGATCACACGATGCCAGACCCCGCCCCGGCGTTTGAGGAGGTGAACGAGCGCGCCAAAGCGGACTGGAAACGAGATACCAGTCCCTTCGACCGCGTCCGGTCCGTGATGCGCACGGCGTACGAGCCCATGACCGCCGCTGCCGTCGCCGAGCACGCCCTCACGTCGGAGCAGACAGCCCGCAAGCACCTTCGCTCGCTGGTCGACCACGGCTACGTGGCCGAGACCGCAACGCCGGACACGACGGCTACGCTGTATCGGCGGGCCAAAGACTCGCTCGCCCTCGAACAGGCCCGACGCATCCTTGACGAGACGGACACCGACACGCTCTCGACCCGCGTCCTAGAGATGCGTGAGGAGCTTCGAGCGTACGGCGACCGGTTCGGGGCGAACTCGCCCGAGGAGGCCGTCAGAGCCCACGCGGACATCGACGCAGAGACGCTTCTGGAGTGGCGAACGACACGGCGGAACCTGGCATTCGCCGAGGTCGCACTCGCCCTCAGCGCAGTCGACGACGCCACTGGCGTCCCAGAAGCCGTCTGATGCACGTCGATCGCGGAGACAGCGAGTCTCACGCGCTTCGAGGCGCGATCGACGTGACGAAGCTTGATGCGTTTCGAGATGCGTTTCTCGCCATTGAGCCGATGGCCTCGGGCGCGATCGATGATCGCCTCAATCCCCGGGAACTCCGACTCACGATCCCGTACGGCGTCGACGATGCCGAGGAAACCATATTCACGGTTCGATGGACGACGGTGGGCGATTACAACATTCACTACTCCGATACGTCCGAGCGCGACCTCCGGTGGGATATCCACCCGCACGACTTTTCAGTCCCGCCCGACGACCGGCACTTTCATCCGCCGCCAGACGCGTCAAGCGCGGATACCCACGTCGGGGCATCGTGTATCGGGGAGCTCCCCGTTGACCTCGTCGCCCGCGCAGTTCACCTCTTGTGGCGACAGGCACTCGACGAGGGGTCGACGAGCGACATCAACGCTGGAACGAACCAACCCTGACCGAACTCAGTACAGTTGTCAGCAACTGATTTGTGATAGACGATCCAGGTAGGCGATCTGGACACGTATCCACGGGTCATTCGGCCCTCGCGCGGGGGTGACGTCGGATCCCGCCTCGAATACGAGTACGCGAGGCCATGACCGGAGGCGCCGCCACCGACTCCTTTTTAACGATAATCCGGCTACGGTGGGCCAATGCCGCCTCGGCGGGACCTCTGGCTGCTGATACCGCGTCCCGTCCGTGAGACGCCGGCGGACCTGGCCGCGACGATCGCGCTAACCCTCGTGACGATCATCGTCGTCCTGACACCCGTCATCCGGGACACGCCGTTGCGGATCCCGTTCGGCCTCGCCTTCGTGCTCTTTCTGCCCGGCTACGCGTTCATCGCGGCGCTGTTTCCGGAGGCCGGGGAATCGCCGACGGCCGACGACGAGGACGACGACGTCGGGCTCCGGGACCGCGGGATCGACGGCATCGAGCGGGTCGCGCTCTCCTTCGGGCTCTCGATCGCGATCGTCCCGCTGCTGGGGCTCGCACTGAACTTCACGCCCTGGGGAATCCGGCTGGTGCCGATCCTCGTGACCGTCGGCGGCTTTACGATCGCGGCGGCGTTCGTCGCCGCGGAGCGTCGCCGGCAGCTGCCCGCCGAGGAGCGCTTCCAGGTGCCCTTCCGGGACTGGTTCGCGGCGGGCCGTGCGGAGCCGGTCGAGCCCGAGGACACCGTCGACGCGGCGCTGAACGTGGTGC
>CAZAYR010000094.1:0-9713 GCA_964489365.1 uncultured Salinarchaeum sp. | reverse complement strand
TGTCGGTGAACTTGCCGATGGCGATGATGTCGTAGTCGCCGGTCACCTCGTAGACCGAGACCATCTGGCGGTGCTCGAGGAGCCGATCGGACACCTCGGGCAGGGCGTTGCCCTCGACCTTGAGGTGCAAGATCGCGGTGACGTCGTACCCGACGGCTTCGTAATCGACGATCGGGGTGAATCCCTGAATGACGCCGTCCTCCTCGAGATCGGAGAGGTGATTCGAGACGGTCGTCACCGAGACGTCCAGATCTTCCGCGAGACTCCGGAGGCTCGCCCGGCCGTCACGAAGCAATGCGTTGACCAGTTTTGCACCGAGATGCTCGTATGTCATACCATAACCCGACGCGGCGGGGGTTAGAACTTTACGAACGCGTACTTGTCGCACTGTTCTTGAAACGTCCGTGGCGATTAGGATCGCCGCCGGCCGATCGCGTCACGGATCCGGCCGGGGACCGACAGCACGTTGAGCAGGGCCGAGACGGCCACCATCACGACGTAGAGCCCCAGCGTGGAGAGCCATACGACGATCATCGCAAGGATGGACCAGCCCCCCTCGAGCCAGTAAAACGCCCCGAGGGTCATGATGGTGCCGTACAGTAGGGCGAGGTAAGGACCCCAGCCCCGGGCGCGATTCCGACGCATCCGTTGACGCACATACCGGCGTAACTCGGCCTCCAGCGTCGGCCGTTGCACGGTGCGCTTCTCGACGGCCTCCTCGAAGCGCGAGAGTTCCCCGCTCACCCGGTAGAGCTCCGACTCCAGGCGTTCGAGTTCTGACGCGAGCTCCGTCATGTCCGTCCGCTCGGACGGGGGATCGAACTCGTCGCGTTCGACCGGCTCGTCGCCGTCGCTCATCGCACACACGCCCTTGTCGGGCTGACCTCTTGGTCTTTCTTCATTGCCCGATCGCCCCCGTCATCTCGGCGGGATCCGTCGCTTGACCTGCCAGCACGGCGTTGATGATCGCGCCCACGAGGATGATCACCGCCGCGATGTAAAACCACACGAGCAGGAGCAGTACCGCCCCGATGAGCCCGAAGAGGGCGTAGGTCCCGGCGTTGGCGGCGTAAATCCCGAACAGCTCGCCCAGGAGCGTCCAGCCGAACGCGGCAAAGGCCGCCCCCGGCAACACGGCCCACGCGGTCTGCGGGGTGTTCGGGAAAACGTAGTACATCGGGAAGAAGACGATCACGAGCGTCACGAACACGAGGAACGGTGACAGGTACACGACGCTTTGAGGGAGATCGAATAGATGGACGTAGGCCCGCACGGCGAGGAGCGCGAGGACCGCCGCGGCGATGACGCCGAAGACGAGGATCGCGTTCCGGATGGTCGTGAGGAAATCCGGATTCGGGCTGTCGGTGTAAATCCGTGAGAAGGCGATGTCGAGCCCGCGAAAGACCCGGAGGGAGCCCCAGAGGAGGACGAGCAGGCCGATGACGCTCGCACCACCGCGGCCCGTCTCGATCTCGAGGGCTTCGGCGAGGACGGTCTCGGTCTGGGGGGTCAACACGTCCGAGATCTGACCGACGATCGTCTCCGCGAATACCTCCCCGCCGACGAGCGACCCGATCGCGAGGGCGAGGAGCAGGATCGGGAAGATCGAGAGAAAGGCATAGAAGGCGATGCCGGCGGCCAGGAAGGTCACCTGTTCGTCCTGGGCACGCCGGAGGACCTGAGACGTCAGCTCGACGCTCGTGGACACGGGTTCGCGCACGGCTCACTGCCGAGATGGCCTACCGGCGTTTAACTGTTTAGTGGCTAAGCCCCGAGTTCGGCGGTGGCGGCCTCGATCTCGTCGACCCGCGCGTCGGTCTTGAACGTCGTCCCGCCGTAGTGGGTCCGGCTCGTCTCGAACCCCGCCTCCTCGAGCGCCGTGAGGAACCGGGCCATCGTGGGCGCGGTTCGGTTCCACTGTTTGCAGAGCACGTGTTGATCGAAGTGGGTCGGTCGGTGGAGCTCGTCGGCGATCCTGGCCAGCGTATCGGCGGCCCGCCCACGTTCGCCCATCGCATCGTCGAGACGATCGCCGGTTGCCGCGACGAATGACCGGTCGTGGGTGTCACCGAGCCAGATCGGCCCGCCGGTTCGAAGCGAGTGTTGCCCGCAAACCGGACACCGATCTTGACGCCGGGGGAGAATCCCGCGTTCGGTCTCGCGGTGGAGACATTCCGCGCAGTGGCGGAGGGTGCCCAGCTGGTGGATGGCCTCGTCGGCGACCTGTGCGCCCTGGGCCAGCCGGAGGTACGTCCGCGCATAATGGCCCTCGGTGTGCGAAAGCAGGGGCTCGATCGCAACGTCGTACCGGGCAGCCGTGCGCGCGACCGCCGAGAGGAGGATGCGGAGTCCCACCTCGCGGTGGTAGTCCGTGTTCATCGGGATCGCCGAGTACCGCCGGATGCCGGCCGGCCGATGGGCGCCACAGAGCGGGGCGGTGTCCGTGGCGGTCACGCAGACGAGCCGGCGCGGTCGTGCGAAGGCAGCGTCGAGCAATCCGATGGGGCTCCCGAAGGGATCGAGGTCGATCACGTCGAAGTCCCGCTCGTGCATAATGGCGTTGGCGTCCCGGTGGAGCACCTCCCCATCGAGGTCGTTCCGGGCGAGGTTCGCATCCGCGCGCTCGACCGCCCGGGGATCGCGGTCGCAGCACGTCACCTCCCAGCCGTCGGCGGCCGCGCGGACCCCCCGGATCCCGGTTGCTGTGGTCGCATCGAGGTAGCTCGCGACATCCCCCTCCCGATCGCGGAACGCCCGGAGGGCGGCAACGGTGATATCCCGGTTGCGCTCCTGGCGGGGGTTGTAAAAGACGCCGTCATCCCGCCCGTCGGTGGCCAGCGACGGCACCTCGACGGTCACGGCCCCCTCCCGGACTTCCATGGACACACGAGACGAGCCCGGCCGAAAAACTATGCGAACGCCTTTTGGCCGACCCCAGCGGTGCTAGATCGTGAGCGTGTCCTCGACCGACTGGGCATCGGCGCTCGCGGCTGCCGGCGAGCTCTCGCCGGAGCACGTATCGGCGATCCTCGACGTGCATGGCGATCGTGGCCAGCGCGCGGTCGAGGCGGTCACGGAGGGACGGGTCAAGCGCTATCGCGATTTCACCGTCGTCGTCGGCCACGGGGACGAGTACCTCGTCGAGGGGCGGGCCTGCACGTGTTACGACGCGATGTACAACCTCGATACGAGCGATCCGACCCAGCGGTGTTGGCACGCGATCGCGGTCAAAATCGCCGACGCCATCGATGCCGTCGAGGAACACGACATGTGGTACTCGGACGTCCACGAGTTCCTGTGAACCTCAAGCGTGTTCGTCGAGGAAGGCCACCATCCGCCGGTATGCCTCGATCTGGTTCTCGAGCTTCGTGAGCCCGTGGCCTTCGTCCTCGAAGATCAGGGTCTCAACGGGCACGTATTCGGCGGCCGCCTCGGCGATCTGTTCGGCCTCCCCGACCGGGACGCGGGGATCGTTCTCCCCGTGCACGACGAACAGCGGCGCACGGATCCCGTCGATGTTCGCCACCGGACTGATCTCCTCGAGGAACGCCCGGTCGTCCTCGAGTGACCCGTACTCGGCTTCCCGGTGTGCGCGTCGCCAGTCGCCGGTGTTCTCGAGAAACGTCACGAAGTTCGCGATCCCGACGATGTCGACGCCGGCCGCCCAGCGGTCGGGGTACTCGGTGAGCGCCGCCAGGACCATGAACCCGCCGTACGAGCCGCCCTTGGCCACGATACGGTCCGCATCGATCGCCGGCTGTTCGGCGAGCCAGTCGACGCAGGCGGCCAGATCCGCCACGCTGTCCATCCGGTTTTCCACGTCATCGAGGGCGGCGTATTCCTTCCCGTACCCGCTGGATCCGCGGACGTTCGGTTCGTAGACGGCATATCCGTTCGCGAGGAGGTACTGGGTCAACCCGGAGAACGAGGGACGCCGCTGGCTCTCGGGGCCACCGTGGATATCCACGATGGCCGGGACCGGCTCCTCGCTGTCTCGTGCAGGAAGGGTGAGATACCCGGGCACTTCCAGCCCGTCGAAGGACTCGATGCGAACGAGATCCGGCGTGCGGAACGTCTCGCGGGGGCTGCCGGCCGTCGACGGCGTCGCCCACGGCTCGACCGTCCCGGTGGCCGTGTCGACGACGAAGATCGAGGTGTTTCGGGCCCGGCTGGTGTGGGTGATCGCGAACCGCTCGGCGCCATCCTCGAAACTCACGCCACCGGCGACGCCGTCCGGAAGCGCCGGCGCGGGGTACTCCCGGATCGACGCCGCCCCCGTCAGCTGGCCGACGTGCAGTTCGGCGTAGCCGTCCACGTTCCGCGAGTAGAGCAGCCGACCGGTCTCCTCGTCTAACGCGAGCCCGTCGACGTTCCACTCGCCGCCCTCGCGTACCGTCTCCAGGTGGCCGTCGGCGCAGTCGATCCGGGCCAGGTACTGGGTGTCGGCGCCGGCGTCGGTGACACAGTAGACCCCCTTGCCTTCGGGGCCCCACTGCGGGGAGGTAAACCGTGCCTCCTCGTCGGGATCCGTGAGCCGGTCGAGACTGCCCTCGTCGAGCTCACAGACGTACAGGTCGTTGTCGAAACTCGCCCGGAGCTCCTGGGCGAGCAGCCGATCGTCGTCGGGATCGAATCCAGCGGGCACGAGCCAGGTGTCGCTCTCGTAGACTCGCCGGGCATCCTCCCCCCGTTCGTCGACCGACTGGATGTACAGGTCGAAGACCGCCTCGTCCCGACGGTTCGAGGCGAACGCGAACCGCTCGTCGTCGTGGGCCCAGCCGCCCCAGTAGTGCTTGGCGGCCGGCCGATCGGTCAGCGTGGCCACGGCGCCGTCGTCGGCGTCGAGACGGTAGAACTGGGTCCGTTCGTTGCCACCCCGGTCGCGCCCGAACACGAGATCGTGGCCGTCCGGCACGTACGTACAGAACCGGACCGCGTCCGCCCCGACCGTGCGCTGGGTCGGCCAGCCTCGCGGGTTGTCGATCGTCCAGAGCTCGGGATGGCCCGTCGTGTCCAGGAGGAAGGCCAGTGCCTTCCCGTCGTCCCGGAAGGCGGCCCCGTAGGCGCTGCGGATGGCGAGATACCGAGCGACGTCGTCCATGGCCGCCGTACCACCGCCCGGACGAAAACCCTCGGGGCTCCGGTTGCTTTTTTATCGTCACCTCACATCGGTTCGCGCATGCGTGTCGCGATGGTGACACGGGAGACGCCCCAGCTCGAGGACGTCGCGCGAACGCGACGGCTCGATCGCGTCGCCCGCCACCTCGCGGCGAACGGCAACGACGTGACGTGCTTTTGCACGCAGTGGTGGGATGGGTCGGTCGATGCCTTCGAACAGGATGCGGTGACGTACCGTGCGCTGACCGAGGACCCCTCGACGCGGGGCTTCGCGGCCCGGCTCCCCCTGGCGTTGCGGCGGGCGAGTCCGGACGTGGTCCATGCGGCCTACTGGCCGCCGGGCATCGCGGCTGCATCGACGGCCGGACAGCTCCTGAGCCGACGACCGGTGCTCGTTGACTGGTATGGCGACCGACGGGTCGATCCGTCCCGCCGGTTGGTCCGTGCGGCGGTGTCCCGCCCCGACGTCATCGTGACACCCTCGAAGCACATCGAAACCCGCGTCCGGGGACTCGGCGCGCCGAACGCGGGAACGCGTGTCGTCCCGGAAAGCATCGATCTCGACCGGATTCGGTCGGTCCCGGCGGCACCCGGGCCGGATATCGTGACGGCGCGGCGGCTCGATGCGGCCGCGAACGTGGACACCCTCCTGTTGGGCCTCGCCGAGCTCCGAGGCCGCGAATGGACGGCGATGGTGATCGGGGACGGCCCCGCCCGCGAGGACTACGAGGCGCAGGCGGCGGAGCTACGGATCGATGACCGGGTGCGGTTCGTCGGCGTCCTCGCACCCGAGCAACGCATCGCCCATTACAAGGCCGCCAAGGTGTTCGTCCAGACTGCCGCTCACTGCCCGTTCGCGAACGAACTTCTCCGGGCGCTGGCATGTGGCTGTGCCGGTATCGTCGATTACCAGGAGGACAGCGCCGCCCACGAGCTCGTCGAGCACCTCGACCGGGGATTCCGGACGACGAGCAGCGAGGAGTTGAGCGAGGCGATCCTTGAGGCCGCCGATCTCGAAGAACTCACGTTCAACGAGGCGTTCACTCAGTACGACCACGAGCGCGTGCTCGAGGCCTACCTCGACCTCTACGACGAGATCCTCTAGGCCCGAGCGATCGCGATCTCTACGTCGACATCCTCGACCTCCCAGGCTTCCACGAGACCGTCCTCGGGCGGCCCGCCGTCGACGAACTCGCGCGTGCGGGTTTCCGTCGCGATGTAGTCCGCCCACTCGTCGACGTATCCGGCGACATCGCCGTCACCGACATCGACGTAGGTCCGGATCTCCTCCTCGATGTCCAGATCCAGATCCTTGCGCATCTGCTGGATCCGTCGGACGACCTCCCGGGCGTATCCCTCGGCGGCGAGCTCCGGCGTCAGGGTCGTGTCGACGTACGCGGTGCCGCCCTCGAACGCCTCGCCGGCGACCGCCGTCGGGGGCACGCGCTCGATGCCGTACCACTCGGGTTCGACCGTCACCTCCTCGCCCTCGACCGCGATCGTGTTCGGCAGCTCCTCGACGGGCGTGCCTTCGATCTCCTCCATCACGAGCTCCGCATTGGCCCCGACGGCGGGGCCGATCTCGTCCATGCGGGGAACAGCCCGCTCCTCGAGCTCGTCCCAGGGCGGCGTGACGGTCTCGACGGCCTTCGCGTTCACCCGCTCGGCCAGCAGGTCCGATCGCCGCTCGAGCGCCGCCGTGACCTCCGAATCATCGGTCGCCACCACGACCCGGCTAATCGGCCAACGCAGGCTCCGCTCGGCGGTCTGGCGGGCGGTCAACGCCGCGTCCTCGATGCGTCTGATCGCGGCCACGTCGGCCTCGAGTTCGGGATCGCGGTATGCCTCGTCGACCTCGGGCCAGTCGAGCGCGTGCACCGTCACGGCCTCGCGGTGGTCGGTGAGCCCGCCGTAGATCCGGTCGGCGAGATAGGGTGCGACCGGGGCGAGTGCCCGCGAGACGGTCTCGAGGACCGTCGTCAGCGTCGCGTACGCGGCGGTCTTCTCCGGGGCGTCCTCTTCGAGCCACATCCGCTCGCGGACTTCCTGGACGTAAAACCGAGAAACGTCCTCGACGACGAATGCGAGGAGCCGTTCGATGTGACGGTCTTGCCGATATTCGTCCATGTCCTCGCTCGATGCCGCGAGGGTCGTCTGGAGCCGGGAGAGAACCCACCGGTCCATCACGGGCAGGTGCGCCTCGACGTCCGCCGGATCCAGCGCAAGCGGGTCGACGTCGTCGAGATCCATGTACGGGAGCGGGAACCGGAACACGTTCCAGAGGATGTTCAGCTTCCGCTGAATGTCGTCCATCGTATCCCAGGAAAAGCGCATGTCCTCGCCCTGGGGATTGTGCGAGAGCAGCGCGAGCCGCAGGACGTCCACGCCGTGGCTCTCGATGGCCTCGTAGGGATCGATGATCAGGCCCTTGGACTTCGACATCGCCCGGCCGTCGGGCATGAGCGCGTGCCCGTACATGAGGACGTCCCGATACGGGATTTCGTTGACCGTGGTTGTGCCCACGGCCAACATCGACCAGAACCAGCCGCGGGTTTGGTCGTGGGCCTCGATGATCAGATCGGCCGGGAAGTACGCCTCGATATCATCGGTTTCCGCGGGGTAATTCAGCGAGCCCCACGGGGCCACCCCCGAGTCGAGCCAGACGTCGAAGACGTCGGGGACACGGCGGTACGTGGTTCCGTCCTCGGTGATGGTGAGGTGATCGACCGTCGAGCGGTGGAGGTCGACGGCATCGGGGTCGACGTCCTGGTCGGCCCGTTCGGCGAGCTCCTCACGGGAGCCGATCACGATCATGTCCTCGTCGAGGCGATCGGCGGGGGCGTTCTCCGGCACCCAGATGGGCAGGGGTGTGCCCCAATAGCGCTGTCGCGACGCGGTCCAGTCGGGGGATTCCTCGACGAACTCCCGGAACCGGTTGTCCCGCGCCCAGTCGGGATACCACTCGCTGTCGTCGATGTTCGCGAGCAGGTCCTCCTTGACGTCCGTGACCGTCACGAACCACTGGTCGGTCACGATCTGGACGATGCCGGTGTCACACCGCCAGCAGTGGCCGTAGTCGTGGCTTACGGTCTCGTCGGCCAACATGAGACCCTTCCCGTCGAGATCCGTCCGGATGTCCGCGTTCGCGTCCCGGACGAATGTGCCCACGTAGGCGCCGGCCGCATCCGTGAAGACGCCGTCTTCCGCGACCGGACAGAAGAGCGGAAGCCCGAGTTCCCGACCGCGTGCAAAGTCCTCCTCGCCGTGGCCTGGCGCGGAATGGACGAGACCGGTCCGGTCTGCCTCGACGTACTCGGCGCCGTAGACGCGGAAGCTGTCCTCGCCGCCGGGGTGGCCCGAGACCTCCTCGGCCAGGGGATGGTCGTATCGCCATCCCTCCATGTCCGCCCCCGTAACCGTCTCGCGGATCTCGTAGTTCTCGTAGCGTCCTTTCTTGAGGACGTCCTCCACACACGGCTTGGCGAGCCACAGCACGTCGGTCTCGCCGTCTCGCTCGGCCGCAACTGCCTGATACTCCAGTTCGGGGTCGACGGCCACGAATGTGTTGGCGGGAATGGTCCAGGGCGTGGTCGTCCAGATCACGAGATCGCCGTCGCGTTCGCGTAGCGGGAAGCGGACGTAGATCGAGGGGTCCTCGACGTGCGCGTACTCGACCTCGTTCTTCGCGATCGCCGTCTCACAGCGGGGACACTGCGAGATGGATCGCTTGCCCTGTTCGACGAGGCCGCGTTCGTGAATCTCTTGGAACGCCCACCACGCTGCCTCCATGTACTCCGGGGTCAGCGTGCGGTAGTCGTCCTCCCAGTCCATCCACACGCCGAAGTCCTGGAAGGCTTCGCGCAGGACCCCGAGGTAGTGCTCGGCGAAGTCCTTGCACTCCTCGATGAAGGCGTCGGTGCCGTAGTCCTCGATGTCCTTTTTGGTCTCGAAGCCGAGCTCTTCCTCGACGCCGGTCTCGATCGGGAGCCCGTGCATGTCCCACCCGGGTCGATCGAGGACGTCGTGGCCCTGCATCCGGTAGTACCGAATGTAACAGTCCTTCAGGCTCTTATTCCAGGCGTGGCCCATGTGGGGCTCGCCGTTGGTGTACGGCGGCCCGTCCAGAAAGTAAAACGAGGGATCGTCCCGGTGGGCGGCCTTGGCCGCCTCGTAGGCGTCGACCGCGTCCCAGTGTTCCGCCACCGTCGCCTCGACCTCGGCGGGACGGTAGCGCTCGCTCACCTCGTCCATATCCTCACTAACCCTTGGTCGCCTATTTCACCCCTTTGATCGGCCGAACGTGGCCGTTCGGCCCCCGGTTCGCGGGATTTATCTGCGGCGTCGGGCGACTGCGCGCATGAGCGGCGACGACCAGGAACTCGGGATTACCGAGTCCAAAGCCACCAACCCCGGCGAGTGGTACGCGGAAGTCGTGCAGAAGGCGGAACTCGCCAGCTACGCCCCGATGGGCGGCTTCATCGTGACGCGGCCCCGTGGGTATGCGCTCTGGGAGCGCCTCCAGGGGTACCTCGACGGCTGGTTCAAGGAGACCGGCGTCGAGAACGCGTACTTCCCGCTGTTCATCCCCGAGAGCA
>CAZAYR010000093.1:0-10160 GCA_964489365.1 uncultured Salinarchaeum sp. | reverse complement strand
CCGACTCGCCGCCGAAGGCCGGACGGTGATGGTCGGGGACGGGACGAACGACGCGCCCGCCCTGGCGCGGGCGGATTTGGGAATCTCGCTCGGCGGGGGGACGGCCCTCGCGGTCGACGCCGCGGACGTCGCGATCGTCGACGACGATCTCCGGGCCGTCGAGACCGTGTTCGATCTGGCGACCGCCGCGGGGCGACGGGTCAAGGAGAACATCGGCTGGGCGTTCTGCTACAACGCCATCGCGATCCCGGTCGCGGTCGCCGGGCTGCTCAACCCGCTGTTCGCGGCCGGCGCGATGGCGACCAGCAGCCTGCTGGTGGTCACCAACTCCTCGCGGTCGTTGCTCGAGGAGTAGTGTCCACGAGAGGGTCTCGCCGTCTGTTCCGAAGCCGAATAGTCTCCGCTCGGAGAACTGACGCTTTTGGTTAACGCACCCGCTATAGCGTGCATGGAGGCATACGTGCTCATCATGACGGCCGCGGGGACGTCACCGGACGCACTCTCGGCAATACGATCGATCGATGGCGTGACGCGGGCGAACATCGTCGCCGGGGAATTCGATATCATCGCCTTACTCGAAGGTGAGTCAGCCCACGATCTACTCCGGATCGTCACGGAGCACCTCCACGAGATCGAAGGTGTGGGTAACACCAGGACCTCGATCGTGCTCGAGTGATCTTTTCACCCCTTATAGGGGGGTTTCCATCGCCCGGTCCACGCGGGAAATCCCCTCCTCAACCCGCCGGGCCAACACCTTCGCGCCGGTTTCGCCGAATGCGGTTGGCTCGGGGCGCGTCAAACGATCGAGCGCCTGGTCCAATACTCCCCGCACGTCCCCCAGTGTTTCGTTCCGCGCCGATCCCGCGTGTCGATCGGAGGCCGCATGCTCGGCTACCTCGGTCGCTTCGGCGAGACGCCGGATGATCTCCCACCCCGACTCCGAGTCGGATCGCGCCGGTTCGTACCCGTCCACGGACGGTTCGGGGGCCACAACCCCCAGTGCCCTCACGTGGCGGCGGTCGCCCTCCCAGACCTCGATCTCAAACCGTTCCTCCAGTCCTCGCTCGCCGAAATCAAAGACCGCGCCGAACCGCCCCGCCTCGTCGAGGGCGACCTCTCGACTCTGGAACGCCTCCTCCATCCGCACCCGAACTGTCAGAACAGTCCCGGGTGCCATGGTGCTCGCCCCGGCGATGATGGATTCCTCCACCGGGCTGACCCGATACGGCGGTTCGTCCATCGACAGTTCCACCGTCCGCTCGGCGATCGTAAACCGTCTGGGCGCGATCACGTCGTCGCCCGGCATCGACACTGACGCGTCCCAAGTTTGGCCCGGCTCGAATGCCACCTCCGACGCGGCCATATTCAGCGTGATGTAGATCCCGGTATCCCCGGCGAGCAAGTCGACCCCCGGATCGGACGCGTCGAAGCTTGTCGGTACCCCCCTGCCCTGAAGCAGCTCAAAATCCACGGAGATTCCGTCGATCGCTTCCTCCGGGCCGACCCGGGGTAGCCCTCCGGTTTCGAGGCGGAGGGCCAGACGATCGCGGAGCGCGACGGTCGTCCGCCGGGGGGCTCCACGGATCCGATCGGGATCCTTGAAATCCGCGTCCCGCGGCCCCACGAACGTCTCAAGGACTTCACAGCCCGCACAGAGCTCCACACCGAACGAGACCGTCGACGCCAGATATCCTGCCAGTGCTTGGATGAGCGACTGTTTGCCGGTCTCGAGACCGCCGAGAATGACCTCGTCCCGGTCCCCGGGAACGACGCGTCGGGCGCCGGTCACCCCCTGCCGATCGGTGACTTCGACGATATACCGTCCGTCGCGATGGACGGCGACCGCGAACCCATCGCCCTCGACTGGGCGGCCCCTGTAGGCGGGACCCGCGAAGTCCTCGATCACGCGCACACGCTCGATCGGAGCTATCTCTTGGCCGTCCCCCCGAATCCAGGTCGCATCCGCGTTGGCGACAACCGTGAGCGTGCCATCGGCCCCAGGAGTCACGGTACCTCCATCGTGCGTAAACCGGACGGCGACCGGCGCGATGCCCGGCCCGACCGCGCCGAGGAGATGCTCGCCCGCATCGACTCGGGTGAAGCCGAACACCCCATCGTTGGTTACGACCATGCGCGGGTCCGGGCTCGCGAGTCGGACCGCCAGTTCGATGGGAACCGGCTTGCGCGAGACGGGGACCAGTGCACCCAGCTCTTCGAGCTCCGCCTCGGTCAGGTCCTCGACCGCCCCGTCCGACCCACTCGAGAGGATAGTGAACTGGCCCACCACTCGGTCGAGGAGCTCCTCGACCCCGATCCCTTGCACGGCCAGCCGGTGCTGAAAGTCGGTCACATCGCTCAGCGGATCCGTAAACCGAGGCTGCTCCCAGGGGATGCCCACGTCCGTGATGTGGCCGGCATACGTGTCTTCCGCGAACTGGGGGATCGGGAACTCGAAGCTAAGCTGGCGTCCGGTGAAATCGTCGATCCCGTCGACTTCCTGGATCTCCCGCAGGGCATACGTCACCTCGCTCGCGGTCTGACTATCCGGGTGGGTCATGACCAGCCCGACCTCGCGTTCAGGAAGTTCGGATGGCGGGCGTGCCAGCTCCCGCCAGTGACGGACCGTCACGTCCCCGTCGAGGAAGTCCTCACGCCCGACCACGTCGGCGAGCCGGTGGTGCTCGTACAGCGGGACGTCATCGAGTTCGGGCATGACGACCGGCAAGTGGGCCCCCTCGTCCCGGGGTAACCCATATGCGAAGGGGGTGTCCAACCGGTCGGTGATACTGATCACGTCGTTCGTAATGTCCGATCGACCCGTCCGGTCGGGGAGCCGCTCGAAGCTCGGGACCGCTTCGTTCAGATCGGTCGCGCTCGAGTGCGATCCGAGCTCGGCAAGGATGATCGGGCGGCGATCCTCGCCGAAGTCCGGCTCGACATATTCGTTATTCGGCGAGGACCGTGAGTGCGCGCTCGCAGAGACCAGCACCGGTCGACGGGTCTCGGCGTCGATGAATACCTGGACGAGCTCCCAATCGTGCCAGTGGAAGTTGACCGTAAACTGATCGAACACCAAATACTGCCAATACTGAATCGCGAAGACGTTCGCCGTGGCGTCGTGGGCGTGCCAATAGACGATTGGCGAAGGCGGCCGGCCAAGCTCATGATATTCCCGGGTGTATGCCCGCAAGGCCTCGAACCCATTGACGATCGTCCCTTCGTCCCTATCGGTGGCGTAGCGGGACGGATCGGTCGGGAACCACTGTTCGCGACGATCGAAGTGGAGATCCGGGGCGTACCGGTGGGCGAGTTCCCGCAGTTCATCATCAGGGATCGTACTTACGAGCTCGTTGGAGGGCTCCGGGTGATCGAGCAACCGGCGATATCCGGCGACACCCCCGATTCCGAGCACCCCGAGTAGCCCCGCTCCGGCGAGAATGCGCCGTCGGCGCCTGGACCCCGGTTCGCCAGGGTCTTCCTCGGACGTGCCCATTATTGATATTCGTATAGGGGCTCCACAAGCATCGGGAATGTATGCTTCGGTAAAACGAGATGGCAGTGATCGTGTCCCGATATCGGGGCCCCAGAGGGGAGCGGGATTGTTCGATCACGTCGGCGGAGGGCTGGAGAACTCCAAGCGAGAGTCCGACATCGGGTCGGTGATCGCGTGAATCGCTTGTGGTTGTCTCGGAGATGTGGACATCTCTGACCCCGAAGAGCATGCAATCTCGACGGATGCGACATACCGATCTCGACTCGTCAGAGTGTGCGCCTCAGAACGAATTGAATGGCGACGATCCTGGAGCCCCAACGTGAGGGAGACGGATGGGTTGGGGCGGATTTGAACCGCCGGCCTCCTCCATGTCAAGGAGGTGTCATAGCCTGACTAGACCACCAACCCGCAGCCGAATCCACCGCCGCGACCGAATTGAAGGTTTCGGAAGGACGGGACGATAGCCTTAAGCCAATGTACTTATTTGTACATCGTATACCAACTTCGAACATTGGTGTACGATATGCAAGATGCCATCAGACGCGTGGCCGACGGCGAAGACCTGTCCGCCGAGGACGCCCGCAAGGTCGCGACGACGATCTTCGAGGACGCGACCGAGGCCCAGATCGGCGCGCTCCTCGCCGCCCTCCGGGCCAAGGGCGAAACCGAGGCCGAAATCGCCGGGTTCGCCCGGGGGATGCGGGACGCGGCCCGCACGATCGAGCCCGACCGACGCCCGCTGGTCGACACCTGCGGGACCGGCGGGGACGGCTACGACACCATCAACGTCTCGACGACCAGTGCCATCGTCGCCGCCGGCGCCGGCGTGTCGGTGGCCAAACACGGCAACTACTCCGTCTCCTCCTCCTCGGGCAGCGCGGACGTCCTCGAGGAAGTCGGGATCGTCATCGACGCCGAGCCCCCGGCCGTCGAGCGCACGATCGAGGAACGCGGGATCGGGTTCATGCTCGCGCCGGTGTTTCACCCGGCGATGAAGGCGGTGATCGGCCCGCGCCAGGAACTGGGCATGCGGACGATCTTCAACGTGCTCGGGCCGCTAACCAACCCCGCGGCGGCCGACGGGCAGGTGATCGGCGTCTACGACCCGGACCTCGTCCCGGTCCTCGCCCGTGCAGTCGCCCGCCTCGACGTCGCGCACGCCCTCGTCGTCCACGGCGACGGCTTGGACGAGCTCGCCCTCCACGGGCCCTCGACGGTCGCGGAAGTCACCGGCGAGGAGATCACGGAATTCGAGCTCCACCCGGCGGACGTCGGCGTCGAATCCGCCCCCGTCGACGCCGTCGGGGGCGGCTCGCCGACCGAGAACGCCGCCGACCTGCGCGACATCGTCGAGGGTGAACGCCGCGGACCCAAGCGCGATATCGTCCTCATGAATGCGGGCGCCGCGATTTACGTCGGCGGCGAGGCGGAATCGATTGCCGACGGGGTCGCACAGGCCGCACGGACGATCGATGAGGGTGACGCCGCAGCGACCCTCGAACGAATGCAACAGCCCATCGAGGCATGACCACCCGCGTGAAGATCTGTGGGATGACCGATCGGGCGGACCTCGCTGCGGCCCTGGACGCGGGCGCCGATGCGGTCGGCCTCGTCAGCGAGGTTCCCGTCGAGACTCCGCGGGAGATCACCCCCGAGCGAGCTCGGACCCTCGCGGACGCCGTTCCGCCGTTCGTGACAAGCGTCCTCGTCACGATGCCGGAAGACATCGATGACCTGTGCGATCTAGTCGACGCGGTGGGCCCCGACGTGGTCCAGCTCCACGGCGAGTTCGCCGCGGCCGACCTCGCAACAATCCCCGAGATCATGCCGGTGATCCGGGCACTCGACGTCGACGAGGAGGACGCGATCCGTCGGGCGGCGGATCACGCCGACGCCGTGCTCATCGATTCGACCGACGAGCAAGGCGCGGGGGGGACCGGCGAGACCCACGATTGGGTACGGTCGCGGGAGTACGTCGAGGGGCTGGACGTCCCCGTCGTCCTCGCGGGCGGGCTCACACCGGCGAACGTCCGGGAGGCCGTCGCGCAGGTCCGCCCCTACGCGGTCGACGTCGCCAGTGGTGTCGAAGGGCCCGATGGCAAGGACGCGGATGCCGTCGCCGCCTTCGTCAGCGCGGCCAAGGGGGCGACCTGATGCCGGCACTCCGGACCGACGTGGCGTCGCTCGAACCACTCCCGGACGAGCCGGCAGTGGTCCGCATCGCCGCAGCGCTCGACACGGACACGACACCGCTTACCGCCTACGAGACCCTTGCGAGCGCCGAGGGCGGTGACTATACCTTCCTGCTCGAGAGCGCGGAGAAGGTCGACGCGAGCGATCCCGACGGGGCCTTCCGGCCATCGTCGGTCCCCGCTGACCGGCATGCACGGTTCTCCTTCGTCGGCCACGACCCCGTGGCCGCGATCACCGTCGGCCCCGAGGCGACGACCGTCGAGGTCCTTACCGACGATCCCCTGGCCGAACGAATCGACCCCGACGGGGACGGCGTGACCGACCGGCTCCGGGCGGCGCTGCCGGACGTGGCCCGGGTCGGCTTCGATGGTGGCGACCGCCAGCGCCTCGAGGGCGGGCTCGTCGGCTTCCTGGCCTACGATGCTGTCTACGATCTTTGGCTCGAGGACGTCGGCCTCGATCGCCCGGACGGCCCGGCGCCGGACGCCCAGTTCGTCCTCACGACCCGGACGCTCGTCTTCGACGAGCTCGAGGGCACCTGTGAGCTCGTCTGTACCCCGCTGGTCAAACCGGGGGAGGACCCAGCGGAGGTCCGCGACGCCGTCGCCGCCGAGGCCGAACGCATCGAGACCACCCTCGCGACGACGGACCCACCTGCCCGGGGGCCGGTCACCATCGACGACCGGGGCGCCGATCCCAGCGTCGAGTACGAGGCGGCGGTCCGCCTGGCGAAGGAACACATCCGGGAGGGCGATATCTACCAGGGCGTGCTCTCGCGGTCCCGGACCGCGTCCGGGGACATCGACGCCCGGGCCTGCTATGCCGCGCTGCGCGAAGTCAATCCGTCACCGTACATGTACCTCCTCGAGTACGGCGACCGGAGCATCGTCGGCGCGAGCCCGGAGACGCTCGTCTCGGTCCGGGGCGATCTCGTCACGAACAACCCGATCGCGGGCACGTGTCCCCGCGGAAACAGCCCCGTCGAGGATCGCCGGCTGGCCGGCGAGATGCTCGCCGACGAGAAGGAACTCGCCGAGCACACGATGCTCGTCGACCTCGCCCGGAACGACGTCCGCCGGACCGCCCGCCCCGGCAGCGTCCGCGTCGACGAGTTCATGAGCGTCCTCAAGTACAGCCACGTCCAGCACATCGAGAGTACCGTCACCGGCCGGCTCGCCGACGACGCCGACGCGTTCGACGCGACGCGGGCCTCCTTCCCCGCCGGCACCCTGTCGGGCGCACCGAAGATCCGCGCGATGGAGATCATCGACGCGCTGGAGGCCTCCCCGCGCGGCATCTACGGCGGGGGCGTCGGGTACTTCTCCTGGACCGGCGACGCGGATTTCGCGATCGTCATCCGGTCGGCGATCATCGAGCACGCCAGGCGACAGGATACGGCGACCGTGCGCGCCGGCGCCGGCATCGTCGCCGACAGCGATCCCGCCCGGGAATACGAGGAAACCGAATCGAAGATGGACGCCGTGCTCGACGCGCTCGGGCGGGCCGCCGCGCACGACGGACCGTCGGCGGAGGTGTCACGATGAGCGCGGCCGCCTCGAGCGAGCGTTCGGTGCTGTTCGTCGACAACTTCGACTCGTTTACCTACAACCTCGTCGAGTACGTGTCCGAGCATGCCGCGACGCGTGTCGAGCGCAACGACGTCGACCTCGCGGTCATCGCCGACGCCGAGCCCGACGCGATCGTCATCAGCCCGGGACCCGGCCACCCTGCGACGGATCGCGACGTGGGCGTGACCGTCGACGTGCTTCGGGAACTCTCGCCCGCGATTCCCACGCTCGGGGTCTGCCTCGGGCTCGAGGCCGCCGTGTACGCCTACGGTGGGACCATCGAACACGCGCCGTCGCCGATCCACGGCAAGGCGTTCCCGATCTCGCACGATGGGACGGGGGTCTTCGCCGGGCTCGAACAGGGCTTCCAGGGCGGCCGGTACCATTCGCTGATCGCCGCGGAGATCCCCGATTGCTTCACGGTCTCCGCGACAACCGAGCACGAGGGCGAGACGTTGGTCATGGGGATCCGTCACGTGGAGGATCCCATCACCTGCGTCCAGTTTCACCCCGAGAGCGTGTTGACCCCGGCCGGCCACGACGTGATCGCGAACTTTCTGGACGAGGCCGAGCGCTGGGGGAGCGGCCGCTCGGTCTGGGCGTAGGCCACGCACTTTCGGTCCGGTGAAGCCAGGGGGACCGCCGTGCGCCGGAGCGCCGACCCCGGTTTCACTTTCAATCCACTAGGTGCGTACATTCATGATCCTGTACGGGACTGATGGAGAGTGCACTGAACGGGGCGTCGCGGGACGGGGTCAGTCGCGGATTTCGAGCCGAGACGGGCTGGAAACCCGCGGCCGAGCGTCGCGCCCCAGCACGGAAGCGTTAACCCGGGAGATCGCCAAGGATGGGACACTCGATTGACACACGCACGATGATGAGGAATTCGACAGACGACGACACGACGAAGGGCGGGAACGCGCCATGAGCAAGGCCGATCTCGACGCCGAGGACCTCGAGTTGCCGATCAAGCGGACCACCGGCGGCACGCTCAAGGAGCGCATGACGAGCAATGCCTATCAGAACATCCTCCCGGCCCGATATCTCAAGAAGAACGCCGAAGGCGACATCGTCGAGGACCAGCAGGATCTCTTCGAGCGGGTCGCGAAGAACATCGCCCTGGCGGAGGCGGTGTACGCCGCCCGACAGCAGGATCTCGAAGTCACCGTTACCCCCCAGCAGCTCAAGCCCGACCACCCGCGGCGGGACGAGCTGGCGGCGGAGGTCTTCGGGGCGGGGACGACCGTCGATGACGAAGTCGGGACCGCGCTCACGGCCGAGAACGTCAACAAGTTCGCCTACGATACCATCGTGCCGGAGCTGCCCGAAGCGATTGCTTCTCACGTCGAGGAGACCGCCGCGGAGTTTCAGGCGGCCATGGAGCAACTCTCCTTCACCCCGAATTCCCCGACGATCATGAATGCCGGTGACGAGTTGCAGCAGCTCAGCGCGTGTTTCGTGATGAGTCCGAATGATGACATATCAGATATTCACGAAACTGCGAAGAAAGCGGCCGAGGTGTTCCAGTCGGGTGGCGGTGTCGGGTATGGCTTCTGGCGTCTCAGGCCCTATGGAGATCCTGTCGGATCGACAGGAGGAATTGCAAGCGGTCCGATAACGTTTATGCGGACGTTTGATCAGATGTGTTTCACTTCGGGGACGAAGGTGCTCACTCCCGATGGCAATCGTCCGATCGAGGAAATCGACCCCGGAGAACTCGTCGTTGATGAACACGGCCACGAACAACCGGTCACGGATACACTCGAGCGCCATGTGAGTGAGGCGCTCCTGGAAATCGAACCGGAGCGCATCAACAAGCCGATCCGAGCAACCAGGGAACACCCGTTCAAGGTCGCCCGAGAAGATGGGTTCGAGTGGGTCGACGCGGAGGATCTCCGCGAAGGTGACTACCTCGTGTTGGGCCACAGTGAAGAGGAAAACGGGGTCTCCCTCGACCGACCGATCGATCTCGCGAATATCGTCAGCGGACCACTCATTCGGGCGGACGGCGGTATTACCGTCAACCGTGAGCACTATGGCTCGATCAATGGTCCGCGACCACGATCGCTCGATCGACATGTCCGCACGGCGGATTTCGCGACCGTGGCAGGTTGGTATCTCGCGGAGGGATGTGTGGTCTACCGACGTGGGATTCCGAACGAAGTCACATTTACCCTCAATCACGAAGAGCGAGACGCAGCCGAAGAGATTCGTGCCGCAGTCGAAGCATTCGGGGTGTCCGCTCGTGTCGAGATCGTGCCGGAACGGAACACCCGCATCGTCCACGTCGAAAGTGCGAGCTTTGCTGAACTCATCGAGGGATTATTCGGCACAGGTTCGGATGAGAAGCGGATTCCCCGATTCCTCTGGACGGCGCCGAGGGAGGTCCAGGCCCGGATCGTCGAGGCCTTGTTCGCCGGGGACGGCAAACTCGAATCGAGGGGGAAAAGCCAACGCGTACAGCTCCAGCTGAGCAATGAGGACATTATCGACTGGGTATTCCAAGTAGGATTGCGCTGTGGGGTCCAGTTCTCCCGGCATCAGCGGGATCCGGAGGACAAGCTCCCAGTCTATTGGGTGAGTGCGAGCGTCAGCACCGCGCTGGGTACCCCATTGGAGTGTCTCTTCGAGGACGTCCCCGAAGATTTCAGAGTGACCGACCGAACCAAGCAACGGCATGGTCGCGAGGTCGTCAAGATTCGAAACGTGGACCCGTACGAGTATGAGGGGCCGGTCTACAACCTCGAGGTGGCTGGCTCCCACACGTACATCGCGGAGGATATCGTCGTTCACAACTGCGAGACCATCGCCCAGGGCGGCACCCGCCGCGGCGCGCAGATGGCGATCATGCGGGTCTCGCACCCGGACGTCATCGAGTTCATCCACGCCAAGAACAAGGACGTCTC
>CAZAYR010000092.1:5175-10216 GCA_964489365.1 uncultured Salinarchaeum sp. | reverse complement strand
CCCCCAGGACTGGTTACCCCGGAGATACTCGATCAGGCCGTGCCAGGCGACGACCGCCTTCCACTGGCGATACCCCAGATTCTCGAGCAACCCGTACGCGAGTAACCGATTGACGTCCCTGAGGCTGTCGTATCGACGGAACGTCCAAACTTCGCTGAGTACCCCGAACCAGGAGAACAACATGCCCGCTCCCATCGTCACGATCAGGAAGAGCACGAACACCTCGACGTTCAGGATGCCCAAGGCGATCGCCATCGGGATCAACACGTATCCGAGACCTTCGACAAGCGGGCCGAGGGCTTCCGCAAGTGTGAAAAAGGGGAGGCCAAAGAGCCCGACCGGGCCGTATCGCGGGTTCGCAATCATGCGACGATGTTCCCCCAGGGTTTCGAGCAATCCACGATACCAGCGGCGCCGCTGGCGGCTCAGCACGTGTCGGTCGGCCGGGACTTCGGTCCACGCGACCGGATACGGGACGAAGCGGATGCGGTACTCCCGCCCGTCGTCGACGAGCTTCCGATGTAACCTGACGACGAGGTCGAGGTCCTCCGTGAGCGTGTCCTCACGGTACCCGCCGATCTCCCTGACGAGATCGGTCCGGAAGACTCCGAACGCCCCGGAGATCAGGACCAGGCTGTTCAACTGATCGAGGCCGATGCGCCCGGAGTAGAACGCACGGAGATATTCCATGATCTGGAGGCCGACGAGGTGATTCCCGGGGATTCTGGGCTCGACGACTTGTCCATGCTCGATCTCGCATGCGTTGGCTACCCGGATGGTGCCACCGCTCGCGACCACGCGTCTCGGGTACTCCAAGAAGGGCCGGACGACTTCGAGAAGCGCCCGCTGATCGAGGATCGTATCGGCGTCGACGGCACAGAACAGCTCCTGATCGGTCGCCCAGATACCGGCATTCAGGGCGTCTGCCTTCCCGCCGTTTTCCTTATCGACGACCAGGAGCCGGTCGTACTGGGCCGAGCGGTACACGTCCCGAATCGGTTCGCCGGGGTGCTCAAGGGGGAACTCCCCCCGGATCGGGGTGAGTTCGAAGGCCTCCTGCAACCGGGTCAGCGTTTCGTCGGTCGAGCCGTCATTGACCACGACGATCTCGGTGTCCGGATACTCGAGCGTGAGCAAGGAACGGACGCTCTCGGCGATCACGGGCGCCTCGTTGTAGGCCGGCACGATCACCCCGACCCCCGGCAGGAACGGACTGCTGAACGGTTCATATGCGGGTCGCCAGCGCTGTCGGGCCTTCGACTCCCGGAGGCTGACAAACCCGGCCACGTGGACGGCCAGGTATCCAATGTTGATGAGCAGATAGAGCGCGATGGCCACGAACCCAAACCAAAAGATCGCGTCCCGAACGAGATCCAGGGGCAAGGTCAGGTCGCACGCTCCTTATCGAGATTCGCGGCCCGAACCCACGCCCACGTGTCCGCAGCGGATGACGGGAGCGCCTCCGAATCGATGCGATCGGGCGCCTTTGCATGGAGTCGCCGGGCCGCTTGCAACCGCACCCGATCGTCCGAATCGTCCCGTAACATGTCGATTAACGCATCCAACGCGTCGGGATCCCCCCATGTGCCCAGCAAGCCACAGACGGCCTGTCGCACGTTGGGGGACGGATCCGCAATCAGGGCCGGGAGATCGATTCCGCTCCGAACGTCCTGACGCCACCCGTATTGACGCAACGCCCGCACCGCGGCCTCCCGGACCTCAGGGGATTCGGCGGCCAGCTGTCGGAGGATCCACTCGAGGGACACGTCGGCGCCGACTGGGGCGGCACGGCCGATCACGTACATGACCTGGATGCGTAACGATGGGCGCCATTCCTCACCCAGTTGTTCGGCCTGGAGCAAGAGGTTCGTCGGATCCCGCTGGTTCAGCCGGTAGAGCGTGTCCAACCCGAAGACCGAAAGCGCGTCCTCCGGGTCGAACAACAGGAACGCGTTCCCCGCCGCCCGGCTCCCGGGACTGTGCCGATCGTAGAGGAGCCGGGCCGCAGACGCCCGGAGGTCCCGGTCCCCCAAGCAGGACTCCCGTAACAAGCCGACGTCCACGCTCCCGTCGAGCAGCGTGAGCCAGGTCAACGCGGTCAGTTTGTCGATCCGCCCGCCCTTCCGGAGGTCGTCCATCGCCTCTTCGTCCAGGTCGAGCGCGTCGGCGGCTCGGATCAATTGCTCCTTCGAACTGCCCCGCAGTTGGCGAAGGTGTTCGTCCAATAGTTCGACGGAAGCTTCCCGCTCGACCGTCGAGAGCGTCGCGCCCCAGGCCTCCCAGTCCGGATCCTCCTCGCCCATGCGCCCGAGCAAGCCATCCCTTACCTCCGGTCGACTTGAGCTGATCCGGCGGTCTCGTCGTGACGCGTAGGCGGCGTACCCGATCGTAAACGTCCCGAACAAGAACAGTAACAGGGCGATCGCGATCCCTCCTATGATCGTGACGTCCACAACCCCGAAGGATCGGATCATTGTGCGAGCGCTCGCCTGATTCTCGATCGCAACTCGTTGGGACTGAACGGTTTGATCACATAGTCATCGACCCCCGCGTCGAAACCGCTTACCACGTCCTCTTCCCGCCCCCGCGAGGTCAGCATGATGATGGGGAGGTCGGTCATCGACTCGTCATCGCGGATCCGCCGAACAACTTGGACGCCGTCTAAGCCCGGCATCATCCGATCGAGAATCACGAGTTCCGGGAGATCGCCTGCTTCCTGGAGATGGGCCCAGCAGTCCACGCCGTTTTTATGGATAGTCACGTCAAAACCGGTCTTCCCGAGTTCGTACCGGAGCACCTCACGGATCGTCTCGTCGTCATCCGCCGCGACGATCTCTGCCGGCATGCAAGATGGCGATTTTTTCACGCTGCCTTAAATGATGTGTGCCCACACACCGTTGGTGTTGGACACGCGTCCCTCGGCTCGCTGCATCCTCGATATAATGGCCACATTCGGAGGCCACCGCTCGAACGTGAGCCACGCGAGACGCCGGGATCCCGGTCCGCGGTGAACGCCTCGAGGCGTTCGTTTCGACCGCTTTTTCACCCGTTCGGCCGAGGTGCTGTCATGGACGAGGACGTGCGAATCGAGCAGGACAGCCTCGGCGAAGTGGAAGTCCCCGGTGACGCCTGGTGGGGCGCCCAGACCCAGCGGGCGGTCGAGAACTTCCCGATCTCCGATCGCACCTTCGGACGGCAGTTCATCCGGGCGCTCGGAACGGTCAAACGGGCCGCGGCGCGAGCGAACCGTGACCTCGGGCTCATCGACGATGCCGTCGCGGCGGCGATCATCGCGGCCGCGGACGAGGTGATCGATGGCGAGCACGACGATCAGTTCCCGGTCGACGTCTTTCAGACCGGTTCGGGGACTTCGTCGAACATGAATGCCAACGAGGTGATCGCGAACCTTGCGAGCGATCGGGGGCGCCTCGACGTCCACCCGAACGATCACGTCAACTTCGGGCAATCCTCGAACGACGTCATCCCGACGGCGATGCACGTGGCCGGTCTCCTAGCGATCGAACAGGCGGTGCGCCCGGGGCTCGAATCCCTCGGGAGTGCCCTCGGACAAAAGGAGGACGCCTTCGCGGACGTGGTCAAGACCGGCCGGACGCATCTCCAGGACGCGACGCCGGTCACGCTCGGACAGGAGTTCGGCGGATATCGCGCCCAGATCGAGGCCGGACTGAACCGCGTGGACGCCGCCGAGGAGGAACTCGCGCCGCTCGCGCTCGGCGGGACCGCCGTGGGCACGGGGCTGAATACCCACGAGGAGTTTCCCCAACGAGCCATCGCGTACATCGACGAGGCGATCGAACCGTCGGTCCGCGAGCCCGAGAACCATTTCGAGGCCCAGGCTGCCCACGACGCCATGACGCAGGCCCACGCCGCCCTCCGGACCGTGGCGGGCTCGCTCAACAAGATCGCCAACGACCTCCGCCTGCTCGCCTCGGGCCCCCGGAACGGGCTGGGCGAGATCGAACAGCCGGAAAACCAGCCGGGCTCCTCGATCATGCCCGGCAAGGTCAACCCGGTCGTCGCCGAGGCGGTCAACCAGGTTCACAAACAAGTCGTGGGCAACGACGCCGCCATCGCGGCGGGCGCGTCGGAGGGCCAACTCGAACTCAACCTCTACAAACCGCTCCTCGCGTCGAACTTCCTCGAATCCGCCCAGCTCGTCGGGCATGCCGCCGACGTCTTCGCCGAACGGTTCGTCGAGCCGCTGGAAGCCAACCGGGCACATTGTGCCACACAGGTCGAGCAGTCGATGGCCCTCGCGACCGCGCTCAACCCCCACATCGGGTACGATCGGGCCGCCGAGGTCGCCAAGGAGGCGCTCGCATCCGAACGGACGATCCGCGAGGTCGTCCTCGAGAAGGGCTATCTGTCGGCGGCGGAAGCCGACGCCGTCCTGGACCCCGCGGCGATGACCGAGCGTGGGATCCTTCGTGGCGACTGAACGGCTCCTTTTTACGATCCGGGCGAGCACAGTCGAACACGAATGAGCAGCGGGGCCCACGACTACGAGGACCTCGGACTCGTCGCCGGCCTGGAGATCCACCAGCAACTCGACACCGAGGAGAAGCTCTTCTGTGCCTGTCCGACGGTTCTCCGCGAGCCCGAGGAATCGACGCGGTCGTTCTACCGGTATCTCCATCCCACACCGAGCGAGCTCGGGGAGATCGACCTCGCCGCCGAGGAGGAGAGCCGCGTCGACCGACGCTTCGAGTATTTCGCCTACGACACGACGTGCCTCGTCGAGGAAGACGAGGAACCGCCGCGGCGCCTCGACGGGGAGGCCCTCCAGGTGGCCCTCCAGATCGCGCGGTTGCTGGACATGGAGGTCGTCGATCAAGGCCACATCATGCGCAAGATTGTCGTCGACGGTTCGAATACGACCGGGTTCCAGCGATCCGCGTTGCTGGCGCTCGACGGGGAAGTCGACACCTCGGCGGGACCGGTCCGTATCGCCGATCTCCTCCTCGAGGAAGAAAGCGCCCGGCGACTCGCCGAGACCGACGACGGCGTGCGCTATAGCCTG
>CAZAYR010000092.1:0-5165 GCA_964489365.1 uncultured Salinarchaeum sp. | reverse complement strand
GAAATCGGCACCGAACCGGACATCAGGACGCCCGCGCAGGCCCGGGAGGCGGCCGAGGAGATCGGCATGTTGCTCCGTTCGACCGGCGCCGTCAAGCGGGGACTCGGGACGATCCGCCAGGACGTGAACGTCTCGATCGCGGACGGCGCGCGGATCGAGCTCAAAGGCGTTCAGGACCTCGAGGCGATCGACGACCTCGTCGAGGCGGAGGTCGACCGCCAGCTCGCCCTCCTCGAGATCAGCGAGGAGCTCCGGGACCGTGAGGCGGCCGTGGGCACACCCGAAGACGTCAGCTCCGTGTTCGAGTCGACGGACAGCGGGATTCTCCGGGGCGTGTTGGACGATGGGGGCGCGATTACGGCGGTCGTGCTCCGGGGCTTCGACGGGCTCGTGGGGCGGGAGATCCAGCCGGATCGGCGACTCGGTTCGGAGCTCGCCGATCATGCGAGGCGTCACGGCGCCGGTGGGATCTTCCATACCGACGAGCTCCCGGCGTACGGGATCACCCAGGCCGAGGTGGGGGCGCTCCGTGACGTGGTGGATGCCACGGCCACTGACGCGGTCGCGCTGGTTGCCGCAGACCGGGAGACCGCCGAACTCGCGATCGACGCCGTGGCCGAACGCGCGGCCGCGGCGATCGAGGGTGTCCCCGCGGAAACGCGGGGCGCCGAGGAGGATGGGACTTCCCGGTATCTCCGGCCGCTCCCCGGCGCGGCCCGCATGTACCCGGAAACGGACGTGCCGCCGGTCGAGCCCGAGCCCGAAGCGATCGAGCTCCCGGAGCTGCTCACGGAGAAGGTTAGTCGCTACGAGGCCGAGCTCGGGCTCGATCCCGGGTTGGCCGAGCAGGTCGCCTACGGGCGCCGCATGCCGATCTTCGAGGCGGCCGTCGACGCGGGCGTCGATCCCACGCTCGCCGCGACCACCCTCGAGAGTACGCTCATCGAGCTGCGCCGCGACGGGATCGACGTAGAACGGATCCGCGAGGAACAGCTACTTGAACTACTCCGGGCCGTCGACGGCGGGGACCTGACACAGGAAAACGTGCCCGAGATCCTCGAATACCTCGCCTCGGAGCCGAGGGCGTCCGTGGAGGACGCCATCGACGCGCTGGACGTGGACCTCGTGGATCGCGAGGCCGTGCGCGAGACCGTCGCCGACGTCGTCGACCGGCACGAAGAACAGGTCGCCGAGGAGGGTATGGCGGCGTTTTCGGCCCTGATGGGCGAGTGCATGGGTGCCCTCCGGGGCCGTGCCGACGGGGAACTCGTCAGCGACATCCTGCGAGAAGAGATCCAGGCCCGGTCGTAGCCGCCTACTCCTCGGCCGCGTCCAAACAGTACTCCGCCCGTTGGAGCACGCCGTGGAAGGTCGAGACCTCTCGGCTCGTCGGATCGGCCCGGCCGATCACCCGCCGGAACATCCCCTCGGTGCGCTCGCGACGCTCCTCCGGGTACGCCAGCCGGTCGAGGAAGGTGTCGAAATGCGCGTAGAGGCTTTCGATCTCCTCCTCGGGTGCACGCTCGTGGGGGTCCGCCGGGAGTTGGGGGGCCTCGAGGGTCAACCCTCTGAGCTCGTAGAGCGCGATCGTGGCGGCCTGCCCGAGGTTCAGGACCGGGTAGGCCGGGTTCGCGGGGATCGTGCAGAGCTCGTCCATCTCGGCCAGCTCGTCGTTGGTGAGCCCGATGCGTTCCCGGCCGAAGACCAATGCGGTGCGTGCATCGACCCCGTCAAGTCGCCCTGCCAGTTCCGCTGGCGTTCGGACCGGGTAGCGGACGTGTTTCGTATCCGACTTGTTTGCCAGGGACGTGAACGCGACGGTATGATAGCTCTCGATTAGCGCGTCGAAGGTCACCTCCCGCGCGTTCGCCAGGACGTCCTCGCGGGCCCGACCAGCGAACCCGTAAGCTTCGCTCCCCGGGCCGATGTCTGGCGGATCGACCAGCAACAGCTCCTCGACGCCGAAGTTCTTCATCGCCCGCGCGATCGTCCCGACGTTGCCCGGCGTCTCGGCATCGACGACCGCCACGCTGATCGACCCGGCCATGCGAGGGCTTTCCGGTGCCGGGCCAAAAGTGCGTCCCGAAACGGTATGCCTTTACGGTCCGGTCCGTGCCCGGAACCATGCAGTCGGTCGCGGCGGCGGGACTGGAGATCGGGCCGGGGGAACCCACCCGGATCATGGGGGTCCTGAACGTCAGCGCGGAGTCCCCCTACGATCCCAGCGTGTACACGGACCCGGTCGAGGCCGCCGGCTTCGTGGACGACCAACTCATCGGCGAGGGGGCCGATATCGTGGACGTGGGGCTCGAGTCCGCCAACAAGCGATTCGAGGTGCTCTCGGAAGCGGAAGAACTCGACCGATTGCCCGTGGCCCTCGAGACGATCGAAGCGGTCGAAGGTGACGCGGTCTGGTCGATCGAGACCCGGTACGCAGCGGTCGCCGAGGCGGCGCTTGATGCCGGATTCGACATGGTCAACGACATCTGTGGCTTCGCCGACCCGGACATGGCACCGCTGGCCCGCGAACGGGAGGTGCCTATGGTCAAGATGGCGGGTCCGGGCGACCTCGAGCGGCCCGGCGCCCTGACCAGTGTCGACGAGATCTACGAGGCGCTGGCCGGGGAGCCGTTGCCCGACGAGACCATCGTCGATCCCGCCTTCGGAGGGTGGGCCGAGGACAAGACCGAGGAGATCGATCGTGAAACGTTCGACCGGCTCTCGGAGTTCCGGGGGATCGGCCAACCGATCCTCGTGTCCATCAACCGGAAGAACTTCCTCCGGCACCTCGCGGACCGGTCCACGGAGGAGGCGCTCCCGGTCAGCCTGGCGGCGACATCGATGGCGATCGAACGGGGTGCGGACGTCGTCCGGACCCACGACGTCGCCGAAACCGTCGACGCGGCCGTCGTCGCTGACACCTTCACGGAGCCCGCGCCCTGGGATGCGGATCTCGGCGTGCGCGCGCTCCGACCTCGGAGCCGGGCGGAGCTCGGACGGCACCTCGACCGGGTCGGTGCCGCTCGCTCGGCCGTGGCCGACGGTCGCACCCACGCCTTCGAGATGACCGGACTGGACACCGTCGACGCGACGCTCTTGGCCCATCTCGCGACCGACGTCGGCGGCCAGCTCGTCGAGGGTTCGGACGCCCGGCACGTGCTCATGGCCACCGAACGACAGCTCCGTCAGCTCCGGGAGGCGATCCAGGACGAGTCCGAGGAACTCGCGGCATCCCTCGAATGGATGGTCGAGGCGACGCGATGACCTTCGGACTGGCCTGGGGAACCTGGGAGCCGATGTACGAGACGATCCGGGAGGACTTCGGATATGATCGCGGGGCCGACGAGCGGGCCCGTGACCGACTTGAAGCGTTGTGCGGGGACCAGGTCCTGCGGCCCGATGCACTCCCGGTCGCGCACGGTCGCTGCGTGGGGATCGCGGGTGGTGCCCCCACGCTTTCCGACGAAATCGCCCGGCTCGACGAGGCCGAACTCCTGTTCGCGCCCTCGACGGCGACGAATCGGCTCGCCGAGGCGGGGATCGATGTCGACGTCCACGTCACCGATCTCGACAAGGACGAGCAGCTCACCGTCAAGCGAACCGTGGCGGGTCGGCCCGTCGTCCTCCACGCCCATGGCGATAACGTCGCGCGCCTCCGGGACTACGTCCCCCACATGGACACCCGGTGCGTCCTGCCGACGACCCAGGTCGCGCCCAAGGGCCACGTGATGAACCCGGGCGGCTTCACCGACGGCGACCGCGCGGCCTTCCTCGCCGATGCCCTGGGGGCCGACCGGCTCGTGTTCGCGGGATGGGATTTCGACGATCCGGCCGTATCCGCCGAGAAACGCCGCAAGCTCCGATGGGCGGCGCGGTTGCTCCACTGGCTCGAGCGACGGCGAGGCGACCGATTCCCGATCCTCGCCGGGCTGCGGACGGAATTGGATCTCGCCCCCTTTCCGGCACCGCGACACGATTAAAAGTGCCGCCCCCGAGCGACCCGACATGACGATCACCCTGTACGAACTCGACGGGTGTCCGTGGTGCGAGCTGGTCGCCGACCGCCTCCAGGAACTCGATATCGAGTACGATTCCGTCTGGGTCGACCAGCTTCACTCCGAGCGCGACGAGGTCAAGCGCGTCTCCGGGCAGCGGCAAGTGCCCGTGCTGGTCGACGATGAGACTGGCGTCACGATGCCGGAATCGGAAAATATCGTGGAGTATCTCGACACGACGTACGCGTAGGTCGGCCGGTCTTTTTTGGTGACTGGGACCAACGATCGAGGTGATGAGCGAGCAACGCGACGTACCCGACGACGCGGACGAGTGGCGCGAGCGCCTCTCCGAGGAGGAGTATCAAATCCTTCGGGAAGGGGGGACCGAGCCCGCGTTCAGCGGCGATCTCCTCGACGTCAAAGACGACGGCACGTTCCGATGCCGCGGCTGCGGCACGGCCCTCTTCGACTCGGAGACGAAATTCGAGTCGGGGAGCGGGTGGCCGAGCTTCTGGGACGCGCTCGAGGACGACCGCATCGAGACCCGGCCCGACCACAGCCACGGGATGACTCGCACGGAGATTGTTTGTGCGACCTGCGGCGGCCACCTCGGCCATCTCTTCGAGGACGGCCCGGAACCGACGGGCCAGCGCTACTGCGTCAACTCGGCATCGCTCGAGTTCGATCCGGGGGAATAGCTACCACATCGCCTCGAAGACCGCCTCGACGTCTTCCTGCTTGGCCTCGAGGTCGCGGGGGCCGGCATCCATGAACGGGTCCTCGATGACGGCGGCGGCGAGATCCGGGAAGTGCGCGGGATCGACCCCCTCGACGGTTCGCAATTCCGACGGGAGTTCCAACCCGTCCCGCACCATCGTCACGGCGTCGACGATCCCCGCGGCGACCGTCTCGTCGTCCTCTGACGGATCGACGTCCAGTGCCTCGGCGACCAACGTCCGGCGGCCGTCGACCTGCTCGAAGAGGTACTCGAGGACGTGGGGCGCCGCGATGGCATGCGCGACGCCCTGTTGGACCTCGTAGTTCCGGTTGAGCGCGTGGCCGAACGAGTGGATGACCGACGCCCGGTAATGTGCGGGCGTCGACAGGCCGTACTGGACGGCGGCGATCCCCTGGAGGATGCCCGCGAGGGCATCGTCGCTGGTCTCCTCG
>CAZAYR010000091.1:0-10329 GCA_964489365.1 uncultured Salinarchaeum sp. | reverse complement strand
AGGGCACCCGCGAGGAACCCCTCGTCGATCGTGATGGAGCGGAGACGCGGGAACACGCCATAGAACGGTGGTACTTCGGGCCCCACGAGGAGAATGCGTGGCGGGACCGTTGGATGCAGGGCCCGTTGCTGGATCTGGGGGCCGGGGCCGGGCGGGACGCGCTGCATTACCAACAGCAGTTCGAAACAGTCGCCATCGAGGTGAGCGCGCATCTCGTGGAGGTGATGCGGGACCGTGGCGTCCGCGACGCTCGCGAGGTGGATATGTTCGCACTCCGGAGATCATTCGGCCGCGACCGGTTCCGGTCGGCCCACACGATCGGCACGCAGGTCGGGCTCGCGGGATCGATGGCGGGGGTGCGTGGGTTCCTGGCGGATCTCGCCTACGTCACGACGCCCGACGCGACGGCGGTACTCGACAACTACGCGCCGACGGCTGCCGAAGGCGAGGGGGTCTTCGCTTTCCGGGCCGACCCCGCCCCCGGGCTCGCCTACCGGGTGTATCACGAGGAATACGCGGGGTTGGTGGGACGCACCCTGTTGTTTCGGTTGTTCAGTGTGGACCGCCTCCGGGCGGCGACGATCGGGACGCCGTGGACGGTCGCCGAGCACACCGTCGGCGACGTCCAGTGGCGGGCGATCCTCGAAAAGCCATGATCCCGATGGCGGGCGGTCGGTTTCAATCCTCGTCCCCGCCGAGGAGGCCTCGCTGGTGTGCCGCCATGCCGAGTACGCCCGCCGTGCGGGCGGCCCCCGCGAGCACCACCACGAGCAACGCGATACTCAGCGCGAGCACCCCGAGGGCGTCGATCAGCCCCACGCCGATGCCGATCGCGGCCAGCTCGTCGGCGAGCAACCCGTCGAGGGGAGGAGCATCAGGACCCGTCCCAGCCCGATGACGGCGATCACGTCGTCGGCCCCGCCCGTCCCCCAGGCCCGGAGCCGTTCCCATACCGTGACCGGTGGTCGAAACTCCGGGAGTCGCTTCTCGGCGATCTCCCGGGGAAGCTCCGGCGGGATGTCCTGGGATCGATCTCCGCCGGGGTCCGCGCAAGCGCCCAGGGGTCGACATAGCCCCCTTCCCCCTCGGGCAACCACCAGATATGGCCTTGACCGGTCGCGAGCGCGGCCACGCGACCGGATTCGGCCAGGTCGTCGAGGCGCCGTTTCACGGTTTGCCGTTTGATGGGCAACTCCGCGGCCACCAGACCGGTCGGCGCGGCGGGGGCCGCGAGGATCTCGCTGCGGTGGGGGTCGCGCTCGGCTTCGGCGGGCGCCTTGATATTGCCGAGATGACCGTCGAGTTTCTGGAGATACGGGTTCTCCGCGGACATAACGAAAGCACGCCCGGGGTTGGCATATAACCTCCCGCAGGTTCGTCCTGGGGCACCGCCGACTCGCATCGCGCCAAACGCCCGAGTCTCAACCGTCCAATCCGAGCGGCTCCCCGAACCGACCGGCGAAGGCGACCTCCCCGAGCGGCGCCCGATCCTTGCGGCCCTCGACGTCCTCCACGTCGAAGGTCGGCTGGCCGAAGCCCACGACGGCGCTGATCGCGTAATCCTGCGGGATGTCGAGAAATTCCCGCATGCCATCATCGTCGTAGCCGGTGTAGATACAGGAGCCGATGCCGGCATCCCAGGCGGCAAACTGCATGTGCGTGATCGCGCGACCCGCGTCGAGTTCGTGCCAGTCGAAGGACGGGTCCGTCAGCACGACGACGGCGAAGGCGGCGCCCGCCACCCAGCCACCGGTCTCGCTGATCTCGGCCAGCCGATCCAGATCCGTCCCGTCCTCGACGAGGATGAACCGCCAGTGCTGTCGGTTGATGCCGCTGGGCGCCAGCCGCGCTGCGTTTACGATCCGCCGTTTGGTCACGTCGTCCACGTCCCCCGCGGCAAACTCCCGCACCTCGAGCCGAGTCCGGATCGCCGTATCCACGTCCATATCGGACGTGTGGGCGATCCGAACAATAGATCTTGTCCAGTCAGTCGAGGGCTGATTGTTCTCCCGGCTGTCTCGCGAGACTGTCGCAAGGTTTTCGACGACGAATCGGCTATCGAGGGTATGGCTCCGTCGGCGGGGGGAAGTCGTCGAGCTCTCCTCCGGGGGCTCGCCGTCGGTGTGGGGACCTCGCTGGCCGGCTGTCTTGGGGGAACACTGGCGGACGAATCCTCGGAGAGGTGGACCGAAATCCCCATCGGTGACCGGACGCGGTTTCGGGGCTGGATCCCGACGTACCGCGTGACGGCTGACAGGATCACCGAAGGCGAGGACGGGACTGTCGCGGGTCTCGAAACCCACTCGGCGGAGGTCAGGCGGGAAATCCTCCAGGCCATTGCGACACCCGGATTTTTCACCTGGGAGCCTCCCCGGGTCCTCGACGAGGACGTGCACCGGGCGACGATCGAGCTGGGGGAAGAACGGTTCGACATCAGTGTCGGGGTGACCGATTACATTGATGGGTTAGCCGAAGGTTGGGAATCCCCGGTCAAGGTGCGTGCACATCGCGCCGAGGATACCGTACGCATTCGGATTCAGAACATCACCGCCGAGACGATCGATCTCCTGGGCGTGGGCTCGCCCCCTTTCGGGGTACTCGTGGCGATGCATCCGTCCGAGCAAACGTTCCTTCTCCATGATGACTACTCGGCCAACGAGCGGATCGTGACGGGGGCGGCGTTTCCCTTTACCCGGGAAGGAGCCTTCCTGCAGCCGATCGAGGTCACGATCGAATCAGGAGAAACGCTGGAAACCGTCTATTCCAGCGCCCGGGACCTTCCGGCGGACCTCAGCATGCTCGTGCAGTTCCCGGTCCGGGTGCACGAGCCCACCCTCGTCGAGTTTATCGGGGACGAGCGTGCCTTTGTAGATCTACGGATCGGTCAAACCGGGACTAGCCTAGGAATAGATCGATGATGACGTCCTGGTCGCGTCCGCGGTAGAGCTCGGAGAATCCACAGTTCGTACAGGTCACGACCCGGAACTTCCGGTTCTGGATATCGAACAGCCGGGAGAGGCCGGCGCCGGAGGTCGCGATCTCGTCGACCTCGGCCTCCTCGTGCCCGCACTTCGGACAGCCGGATTCGCCGATCTCGGCCCCTGGCAGATCAGCCGGGGTCGCCTGCTCCTCCCAGGCTTCCGCCGCGGATAGCGACGATTGGCACTCGCGACAGAACGACCAGGATGCGGGGGCCTTCGCCCCACACTCCGGACACGCGACGAAGCGCTCGGACGAATCGCTCGAGGACATGGGTGCCGATGCGTCGAGTCGCCCTAAATGCTTTTGTGACAGCTGCGGCGTTCTACGCGTATGGCCCCGGTTGCCGTCGTTGTCGCATTCATCCTGCTCGGCCTCGCGGGATTGCTGATCCTGGCGATGTTTATCGGCCGCGAGACGGGCCAAACCGAGACGACGGACCGGGAATCCGCGGTTCGGGATGCCGTGGCCGAACACCAGCAGCGCCGGGAGCACGATCGCGACGAGTGAAGGAGACGGACGGTTCAGCAGTGAGGCTCGCCCGCCGATCGTCCACTACGTTGAAAGCCCTGAGCGCTCACCTTGCAATATGGTAGAGATCGACAAGGGACTCGAAGGGGTCGTGATCGACGAGTCCCGGCTCTCGAAGATCGACGGCGAATCCGGGGACCTCTGGTACGCGGGCTATCATATCAACGATCTGGCCCGGGCGTCCAGCTTCGCCGAGACGATCTATCTGCTGATCAACGGGGGGTTGCCGGACGAAAACGAACTCGCCGCCCTGGAATCCACGCTGGCGGAGAAACGGGAGCTCCCGCCGGGCGTCCACGCGACGATCGAGGAGATGGCCGACCGCGTCGGCCCGATGGAGCCGCTCCGGACGGCGGTCTCCATGCTTCCGGGGTACGTGGCGGACCCGACCAACGTGGACGATCGGCTGACCGAGCATCTCTACGAGATCATCGCGAAGGTCCCGACGATCGTGGCGGCGACCCATCGCTGCCGCGAGGGCGCCGAACCGCTCGAGCCGCGCACGGATCTGGATCACGCGGCGAACTTCCTGTACATGTTCGACGGCGAGGAACCGGCGGCGGAACGGGCGGCCGCGCTCGACCGCGCGATGATCCTCTATGCCGAACACGGGATGAACGCCTCGACGTTCGCCAGTATCGTCACCGCCTCGACGCGGGCGCATGCCTACGCGGCGATCACGTCGGCGATCGGCACGCTCCAGGGCCCGTTGCACGGTGGCGCGACCGAAACCGTCGTCGAGGCGCTGGAGGAGATCGGCGGGCCGGAGCACGTCGAGGGCTGGGTGGACGCCCGCCTCGAGGCCGACGAGCGGATCCCCGGCTTCGGCCACCGCGTCTACCGGACGACGGACCCCCGGTGTAGCCACTTCCGGGAGGCCATCGAGACCATGGACCCGAGCGGCGATGTCCGGCGGTGGTTCGAGACGGCCAACGCCCTGCGCGACGAAGTCGAAGACCGCCTCGGGCACCACGGCATCTGGCCGAACACCGACCTCTACTCGGGGATCTTCTATCGGACCATGGGGATCCCGCCGGCGTTCAACACCACGATCTTCACGATGGGCCGGGTGGCCGGCTGGTCGGCCCACATCGTCGAGCAACTCGCCGACAACCGCCTCCTCCGGCCACGGGTGCACTACGTCGGCGAGACGGGACTCGAGTACGTCCCGCTCGAGGAACGGTAGCTACCCCAAAAACAGCTCGTCGATCGCGTCGCGCTCGTCGAGTTCCCGCACGGCAGTCAATACCGTCTCCTGGGTCCCAGTATCGAGCGTTCCCTCGGCCCCGACCGCGAACTTCTCCTCGAGTTCCTCGGCCGAGAGCGGGTGCTCGTAGTGACCCTTCGGGTATTCGACTGCGTGTTCGTACGTTTGGCCGTCGGTCGTGTGGACGACCATCCGGTGGGGGAAGCTCTCGCCGTACCGTTCGGTGAACGCGGGGTTTTCCTCGACGCTGACCTTGTCCATCAGCGCCTGGACGGCGGGCTCGGTGAGCTTGTCCTCGCGGAACTGCGCGAGCGTCATCTCGCCGTCGAGGAAGGCGCGGGCAATGCAGTACGGCATCGAATGATCGGCGGTCTCGCGGGTCTGGGGGCGCCACTTCTTCTCGTCGCCGGCGATGATGCTGACCCCGGCCTCGTAGGTCTCGTTCTCGATTTGTTCGACGTCCTCGGCGGTAAGTCCGTGTTCGTCCACGAGCGCGAACACGCAGTTGACGGAGGCCTGGGCGTGGTACTCGACGGGGTAGAACTTGACGTAGGTCTCGTTGATCTTGAACGGGCCCTCGCGTCCACCGAACGTCGAGATGTCGAGGTCGAACGCACCCGAGACCTGGTTGAAAAAGCCGAACTCGCCCTCGAAAATCGGGGCGGGGCCTTCGATGCCCTCGCGTGCCAGCTCGGCGGCGACGACGGCGTTCCGGTCGACGTTTCCGAACGCCATCCCCTTCCATTCGGACAGTTCCCCGGCCCGTGCCTGGCGGAGCGCCACATGGGCGTTCAGGGCGATGTTGACCGCGTGGGTCATCTCCTCCCGGTCGAGTTCCAGGAGCTTCGCCACGCCGAGCGTCGCGGAGACGAGGCCGTAGTTCACGTGATCGAAACCGTGGGTCCGTAGCGAGGCCGCATCGCAGAGGCGACACTGAAGTTCGTAGGCCAGGGCCGTCGCGAGGATGGTCTCCCGGCCCGTCGCCCCCTCGGCCCCGGCGACCGCGAGGATCGCGCCCAGGTTGTCGGAGGGATGGCCGGGCTCGGCGGAGAGGTAGGTGTCGTTCCAGTCGAGATACCGGACGAGCACGCCGTTGGCCATCGCGGCGGCCTCCGTCGAGGAGTCTCCACCCCCGATGATCGGTGCCGAGGGCCGACCCGACTTGCGGTCGGCCCAGGCGAGCGTCCCCTCGACCGGTGGCTCGTCCATCCCCGCATAGGCACACGCGAGGGCGTCGAGCAGGCGATCCTTCACCCGATCGATCGCCGTCCCGTCGAGATCCTCATAGCTGAGCGCGTCGGCATAGGTCGCCAACCGCCCGGCGAGCGGCGCGGACATGGACGTTCGGTGTCGGGTGGCCGTGAAAAGCCAACTGATCCGGCCGCTCAGGGCGATTCCCCTGGCCAGCCGGGGAACACATCACAGTTCGCACCCTCCGAGACCTCCAGGAAGAACACCCGGTAGAGTTCCTCGTCGATCCAGGCGTACGGTCGCTCGCTCATCGTTACGGCTTCGAAGTCCTCGAGCATTCCCCCGAGGACCGCCGGTCGCTCGTCGGACGACCCGTAGGACTCCGACTCGAACTCCTGGTCGAGCGCGGCCTCGAAGATCTCACGTTCATCGTCACTGAGAGAAAACGCCGGTGCCACGTCCTCCATCATCGCCACGGGTTCATCCCACGTGTGCTCGGGGAAGATCCGCCAGCGGCGCTCGCGGATCTCGCGCTGGATCGCCCGGAGCTGGACGACCTCACCTCGTTGCCCGCGAACGTATTCCGGTTCCGGGGTGGGGACAAGATCGAGTGCCTGGGGATCCTGATAGATTGCACGAAACACGAAGGTGAAGCGTGGGTTGTTTGCGCGGACCTGGTCGTCGGTATCGGGCAAGTTCGGCGGAAAGTCCAGCGGCGGGTGCCACTCCTCCCGGAGGCTTTCGTCCTCGCGGAGTCGCTCGTACTCCCGCGCCCCGTCGATGGCAAGCGACACGTAGCTCCGCTTCGGCTCCCCGAGTTCGCGCACGTCCGTCGGCTCGCGGTCGTCCGGCGCCTCGTCGACGAACTGCGCCCGGAGCATCCACCGTTCCCGGGGTTCGCCACCGGCCATCTCGTCCTGCATCTCGACGAACTGCCCCGCGTGGGCGATGAACACCGGGGGCCCATCCGCTCGGCCGAGGATCCCGACCTCGAGTTGGATGGAGGTGCGATCGGATCGGTACGCCGGGTTGCCCTCGAGGAACGATGCTTCACCCGTCTCGATCGCCTCCCTGACGGACGCGCGCACCTCCACTTCCGGGATCTCCTCGGGAGCCATGCTGATCCGTGCCGCGGCGTCGGCGGGCTCGACGGGCGCGACATAGCCACAGACCTTCTCGGCGTTCATCTCGAGACAGCCCGCAACCCCGGCCCCGACCGCCGCGACGCCAACACGTCGGAGGAGGGTGCGTCGTTCCATAGGGATCCGGCGGGTGTCGCGATCGACGATGGCGAACAATAACACTTCAGAATTTCGAGGCGGGGCCAGTCGACGGGTTTGACCGGGGATCGGGGTTCGGACCGGTCCGAGAGTCGGTGGGCTTACCTCCGGGTTGATCCGTTTGTGCCCATGGCCGAACGTCACGCCACGCTCCGCGAGCTGATCGCCGCGGACGATATCGCCGTATTGCCGGGTTCGTACGACGCGCTGTCGGCGAAGATCGTCGAGAAGACCGGCTTCGAGGCCGTCTACCTGTCCGGCGCGGGCGTCTCGAACACCAAACTCGGCATCGCGGACACGGGCTTCGTCACGCTCCCGGAGATGCGCGAGCGTATTCAGTACCTCGCCGAGGCCGTCGACGTCCCGATCTTCGCCGACGCCGATGAAGGATACGGCAACGCCTTACACGTTCGCCGGACCGTCCAGGCCTACGAGCGGGCGGGCGCCTCCGCGTTGCACATCGAGGACCAGCAGTTCCCGAAGAAGTGCGGGCACTTCGAGGACAAGCAGCTGGTCCCGGCCGCGGAGATGGTCCGGAAGGTCGAGGCGGCGGTGGAGGCCCGCCGTGACGACGGGTTCGTGATCACGGCGCGGACCGATGCCCGGGCGGTCGAGGGCATCGACGCGGCCATCGAACGCGCCAATGATTATGCGGACGCCGGCGCGGATCTCATCTTTCCTGAAGCCCCGCAGAACGAGGACGAGATGCGGCAGTTCTGTGCCCAGATCGACGCGCCGGTGATGGCGAACATAGTCGAGTACGGCAAGACGCCGATGCTGACGGCCGGGGAGCTCGAGGACCTCGGATTCGACCTTGTGATCTTCCCGAACTCGTTGCAGCGGGCGGCGATGGTCACGATGGTCGATGTCGCCGAACACATCGACGAGACGGGAACCACTGGGGACATCCTCGATCGAATCGCTTCCTTCGAGCTCCGCAACGAGCTCACCGACTACGAGCGGGTCAAGGAACTCGAACGAAAATACGCGTAGATTCCGCGCCGTCACCGATTTTTTCGTGGAGGTCACTCCCCGGCATATGTCGGGCGACGTCCGCATCGGGACGTGTGGCTACCGGTATTTCGATCCCGGGGATGACTGGCGGGAGAACTACCAGAGTATCCTCCACGCGTACTCGGCGGCCTTCGACGTCGGCGAGCTCAACCGGACCTTCTACACGTTGCCGCAGGTTTCCACGGCGGAGCGATGGCGGCGCGAAGCGCGGGAGGGCTTCGAATTCACCGTCAAGGCCTGGCAGGCCATCACGCACCCCTGGTCGAGTCCGACCTGGAACGAGTACCGGGACTCGATCCCCGAGGCGTGGCAATCAGATGTCGGTTATCTCCAGCCGACGGATGCCGTCGATGCGGCGTGGGAGCAGCTTTGCGAGCGCGCCGCGCCCTTGAGGCGTCAGTCATCCTCCTCCAGACGCCCCCGTCCTTCGGCCCGAGCGAGGACCATATCGCGAACCTCCGGCAGTTCGTGAATGCCCACGGCGATGACGGCTTCGAGCTCGCGTGGGAACCCCGGGGCGAATGGTTCGAGGCTCGTGACCTCGTGGGCGAGCTCTGTGCAGAATTGGAGCTGATCCACGTGGTCGATCGGTTCCGAGAACCGCCGGCAGCGGATCACGACATCCTGTATACGCGATTGCACGGCCGGAACGAGGACCGCTTCGACTACAGCTACGATTACGGCGAGGCGGAGCTCGATGACCTGGCCGACATGCTCCGCAACGCGGCGGAACCCGACCGTCGCGTCTAGTGTCTGTTCAACAATTTCGAGAACGAGAACGCCCAGTCCCTGACGACGCGATTCGAGGGATGAATCCCTCAGTCGCGACCGGGCGCCTCCGACCGGTCCGGCGGTCCGTCGACGGCCGGGACCTCCTCGCGTTCCTCGATGATCCCCTCGGTCCAGCGGCCGCGCCGGAACCAGAGCACCGCGATGACAAACGCACCGAACGCCCCGATGGAAAACGCGATCCAGACACCGATCACGCCGATGCCGAAGGACTCCAGCCGCAGGCCGGTGCCCGGCACCGCGATTTCGAACGAAAAGGCAAGCACGAGCGCGAGCGGCACGCGCAGGATCCACCGCGAGAGGAAGGACAGGGCCATCGCGACCTTGGTATCGCCGGCCCCCCGGAACGCGCCCTGGATAACCATCGTCCCCCCGAAGAACGTCCAGAACGGGGCGACGATCCACAGGAAGATCCGTCCCTCGCGGATGACCGCCGGGTCGTCAACGAAGATGCCCACGGCGATCTCCGGGAAGAGGACGCACACGACCGCGACGGCCAGCAAGAAGAGCATCGTCCCGCCAGCCGCGACCCACGTCAACCGCGCGGCACGGTCGGGGGTTTCGGCGCCGAGGTTCTGCCCGACGCCCGTCGCGGCCGCCTGGCCGACCGCACCGGCAACCGACCAGGTCACCGACATGAGCCGTGCGCCGATGCCGTAGGCCGCGATCACGGCGGTCCCGAACGGGGCCACGAAAGCCGCCATGACCACCGCCGCGAAGCTCCGGGCCCAGCCGTCGAGCGAGGCGGGGTAGCCGACGTCGATCAACTCCCGGAGCAAGGTCGGATTCGGAGGGAGATCACCGACGCGGAGTTTGACCCCGAAGCCACCACGGAGGAGGATGAAGATCCCGGCCCCGGTCGCGAACGCCCGCGCGATAAAGGTCGCCCAGCCGGCCCCGCGGGTCCCCATTGCCGCAAACGGACCCCACCCGAGGATGAGGAAGGGATCGAGGACGACGTTGACGCCCGCCGAGATCACCATGAGCCACATCGCGGTCTTGGTGTCGCCGGCCCCCTGCAGTGCCGCCCGGAACACGAAAAACAGGAACGTCAACGGCAGTGCCAGGAAGATGACCTCGATGTAGGCCAACGCCTCGGTGAACACCTGTCCTTCCGCCCCGATCAGCCGGAGGATCTCGACGCGGAACGTCCACCCGAACGTGGCGAGCACCCCGGCGACGGCCAGCGCGAGGAGGATCGACTGGGCGACCACCCGGTCGGCTTCCCGCGTGTGTCCCGCGCCGACGTGCTGGGAGACCAGCGCGATCGTGGCGGCGGTCAGCCCCATCGCCGTCGAGATAAACATCCACGCGAGGGGGAACATGAGCGAGACCCCC
>CAZAYR010000090.1:0-10332 GCA_964489365.1 uncultured Salinarchaeum sp. | reverse complement strand
TTCCTCTACGTCGTATTCATAGTCATGGTGACTCTAGTATCCAAAGATCTCTAAACCTCGCTCATTTGAACTGTTAATAATCGGATAGGAATCAATGTGAAGTAACCCAAATAGTTCCCAGAGTGTTTTGCTGGCACCAAGCTGGGATTCCCAGGATGACTCATATTCGTCGGCCTCTAGAATTTCCTCGATCAGGTTAGCCAACTCGTCGTCACTCCGACCGGTTTCTTCGGTCCACTTTGAGTAGATCAACCCAGCCTTACCCGCCCGTTGGGCGCTATGCATCGGTTCCCAAAGGAGACGAAAGCGCTCTTCGGTGGGCTCGTCGATAAACTCCCTTGCTCTCGCCTTTGCATCCTCTGGGAAATAGGCTTCCTCAAATTTGAAATGTGCTGCCTGACCGATTGACCCCGTGGCTTCCTGCCATAGCTTGAGGAGTTCGATTTGTGCGTCTGAAAAGGAGCTCAGATCCTCTCGGCTATTCGAGTACAAGCATAATCGTTCAATGTCCCAAAGATGGATCTCACGACTCGTATGATCACCAAGGGTACTTCTGATATCCTCGTTTAATTCCCAGAATTCGGCGTAGTCGGTAGCCGATTCACCGGTGGGTTGCCAGATATCGAGTTGACCAAACGCGTCACGCATCGATTTATAGTAAATAGGGTAACGATCTGGATCCTGGAGTTGCCAAAAGTAAGACAGAAAATACGGTACAAAGCCTGATTGTGGCGCCTGCCGAATATTTTCGACTCGTGTACGGAGGTTTTCAACAAAGTCCACGAGCTCATTGATGTATTCCGTGGCTGTATCGCTATCCTCCGGTTCGTGCAGGATCTCCCGGAGTAGTAACGCTAAATCCGTATCCTCATCGAAGTTGGATGCAGCAACTAATTGGTTAAAGAATCTCCCGCCACCACCGCTGAAGCCCCATAACTTCGAGTTCGCGGCCTGGGTGGTCATTTCATGTTGAAATGTTTCCAGATCGTCCTCACCGTCCAAGAAATTCTGAAGAATTTCCCTGCGAATCGGAAGTTGGTCTTTTCGTTTTTCCCGCACCTCCTGGACTTGCCTCACTCCATATCGGTCGCTTGCATAGCGGAATCCGGCCCGTTGAAATGCATCCCAGATCTCAGTGAGCCGTTCCTTATCGGAAGCGTCCATGAGTCGGTCATATTTATGAAGCAGATTAAATCTAAGCCGTAGCCAGGCATACAGCCCAAAGCACCCGATTTTGATGACCTCCCCAAACTGTCGACCCGGTGTTTAGCTTTCAAGCAGCATAGAAAATCAAGGTAACTGTTGAAGTTGCCATCAATCTTGGCCGATCATCGTTGACGAACGCGTACCTTAAAGACCGTCCAATGAGACCGTGTTGGCCATTAGATGGCCTCCCCAAAATTCCTATATGGGCCCTCGTTCACTTCGCTTCAGCATCGAGCGATCGAAAGGGCGTCAAGGGGTACCGACGGGACCCCGAATAGCGTCCTCGTCTTCGAAAACAACAACAATCAAAAAGATCGATGGACTTCCGAATGGAGCGAACGGTCCGAGGGATCCCCTCTCGAGGTCAACACGCGTGGTCTTGCGGCCTTCGTCTCCACGATCCATGATCGACTGGGTCATCCAACGCCCGATGTCGGCACTTTGGAACGCCAGCGGATTATCGAACGCGCACTCGTCGAAGCTGATGTCCACGACGATCCGCTACGGTATGCGAATGAGTACTCCGCTCTGTTCCGGGAACTCGAAGGCCATGGACATCTGACGCCGACAGGCGTCGAACGGGAGCTCGACCGGAGCGATCTCGAGGACGAAACCCTCGACGACGTGCACACGATCTTCGACCGGTACTGCCAGCTACGCGACGCATTCGCCCATCGGTTCGCCCGAACGAGGAGCGACAAATTCCTCGCAGCTGCTCGTGCCGATGCGGCCCTGACCGACCTATTCCCCGCCATCGACCACGTCATCGTGTCGAATTACATTGACCCGTCACCCGTCGAGGTGGAACTCCTGGATCGCATCGCCCGGGAGTTTCCCACCACGTTTGTCATTCCTTCCCTGTCCCAACGCCCGAAATCGGAAGGGGACACCGAATTCCTTCGGACGACGGGTACTGACGCGGCACTTTCGGTTACGGTGAAGGCCTACGAGGACATCGACTTCGTCCCCGAATTCGTTCCGGCCGCCGAACATTCGACCCTTCAGGATGTCACCTCCCGACTCTATACGCCCGCCGCGACGGGGGATCCAATCGAGATCGGGGACCGCGTCCATTGGCACGAGGCGCCGACACCGGATCGCGAGGTCCGGCATCTGGCCCGGCGACTGCGGGAGCAATTTACCACCGGGGTGGGCCCGGACGAGATCCTGGTGTTCGCCCCCGGACTTCTCTCGTACAAGGATCGGATCGAGGATATCTTTGAGGAATACGAGGTGCCCTACGTCACAAACGTCAGCATCCTCCTCGAGCGAACATACGCCGGCCGGGCGATCCTCGACGTCGCGGAACTGTGTGACGCGCCAACGGTCGCAACGGTAGAACGCCTCGCCACGAACCCCGCCATCAGCCTCGAGGGTGTCGCCTCCGAGGAGTTGAGCGATCTCTGCGAACGGCTTCCGTCGAACGACATCGGGTTCCTGCTCGAGCACGGGGGTGATCCGCTCGGCCGGGAGTTGCGAGATTTCCTCCAAGATGTGGAATCGGTTCGGCAGGCGGACGGTGTGGCGGTTCTCGAACAGTTCGGGCGAGTGCTCGACCGACTGGCGATCAAGGCCAACGCGGAACGGCTTGATTCGGGACTCGCGGAAGGCGTTGTCGGTGGCGATGCACACGGGATCGACGATGACGTCGAGGCAACTGGGTACGAACAGCGCGCGGTCCAGCGGGTCAAGGGCATCCTGGACTCGCTGGTGCCGGTCTTCGAACGTGGCGTGGACGATCCGTTAGCCGAGCTCGACCACGCACTTCAGGGCGTCCGGGTCCCGGCCCCCAAGCAACCGGTCGAGGGACGCGTTCGCATCGTCGGCCTCGAGGATACCCCGATGGCGTCCTACACCCACTTGTATATCCTCGGTGCGACCCGTGACCACCTCGGCGGCGCAGGCGAGCGGCCGCGCTACTTCCAGCGGATCCATGACGCGCTCGGATTCCACGACAGGGATCACGAACGGGACCTCGATCGGTATCGGTTCGGGCTCCTCCTCGCCAACGCGGAGTCGGTCCACATCACGACCCCCGCCGAGACGATGGCCGGCGAGGAGGTGCTGCCCTCGCCGATGGTCGAAGAGCTGGCAGCGGTCGCGAACGTTTCACGGAATTCAGGGGTTTCGGACGAACCTCGAGGGTCGGTCGAGGACGTCCAGCGAGCCCTGGCCGGTGCCGATCCGGCACAACTCGAGGGGCCCTTTGCAACGCTCCAGTCGGACGGAACATGCCCCGAGGCGCAAGTGGCCGCCATGCAGCGGGGAGCGACCATGGGTGCCGCTCGGGCAACCCCCGGCCTCACCGAATTCGACGGCCAGGTGGGGGCAGAAGTCGTCGCGTCGGTCGACGATGACCTGGTCCGATCGCCGTTTAGCCCGACCCGGCTGAACCAGTACGCAAAGTGCGGGTTCAAATATTACCTCAACCGGGGCCTCGACCTCACGGTTCCGGAGGACATTTCCCTCGATGCCGCCCGGTTCGCGGTCGGCGACGTGGTCCACGAGGCCCTCGAGGGCTTCTACGCGGATCTCCTGGATGACGGGGACGGCCCTGTCGATCTCGATGCGTATTCGCGTGACGAGTTGGAGCTACGGTTACTCGAGGCAGGCCTGCAAGCCCGCGACGAGATCGAGGACGGGTTCGACAGCGCGTTCGACCGGCACAAGCTCGTCTCGATCTTCGCCGGGTTATCCACCCCTGCGAAGAATCCCTACTACGGCGTTGAAACCGATGAAGCAGGGCATCTACGTGGAACCGGGCTCCTCGTGCGTGCCCTGGATCGGGAACTCGAGGACACGGCGTGGTTACCTTTCCGCCTCGAGGCCTGGGTGGGGGGAGACGACCGGCCGATCCTCCAGGATGACGGACAACGGGTCCCCGTGTACGGCAAAGTCGATCGGGTCGACATCCGGGAGACGGGAGACGGTACTTATGATGCGAATGTGATCGACTACAAAACCTACAACACGAACGCCAAGGACGCCGTGTGCGGCCTGGATTTCCAGCTTCCTGCCTACGCGCTCGGAGTTCGGTCCCTTCTTGAAGATGCATTCGGCGAGCCGCCGACAGCGGTCGACGCCGAGTACCGGGTGCTCCAGTTACCGGATTCGGTCAAACATCCGTACTCGCTCGAAGATGTCGTGGCGAACGATCTCGATGGGGATATCGCGGACTTTCTGAGTGAGGTGGTCCCCGAGTGGATCGATCGACTCACGAGCGGGATCGATGCGGGGGCCTTTCAGCCGGCGTTCATCGGGGCCGAGGATGCCGGCTGTCGGCACTGTGATTTCGCGGAGGTCTGTGACGTCCGCCATCACCGACGCCACGAAGTGATCGAGGCGGTCGACGGGAACGGTGATCCCGCCTTCGTCCCCCCGAAAAGCCGCCCCGGCGAGTTAGCAGAGCACGTCACGCTTTCGCGGTCCGGCGGTGATGAGGAATGACCGAAAGCGACGAATTCGAGCTCACTGACCAACAATCGGCAGCGCTCGATCTCGACCGCAACATTTCGATTACCGCTGGGGCGGGGACCGGGAAGACCACCACCCTCGAGGAGCGCTACCGGCACATCCTGAAACAGGAGCCGACCGTCGATCCGACGAACGTCGTCACGATCACGTTCACCCGCGACGCCGCCGCGGAACTCCGCGATGGCATCCGTGAGGTCATCGACGAGGAGTTGTCGGAGGCCGACCCAGGCGAGTACGAGCGTTGGCGGCACACGAAGGACGAGGTCGAGAATGCCTACGTCCACACCATCCACGGGTTCTGCAGCCGGATCCTCCAGGAGTTCGCCGTCGAGGCCAACGTCGATCCCCACGCGGATACGCTGGATGAGACGGACGCCGAGGTCATGGTCACGGGCATCGCGCGCGAGATCCTCATCGCCGCCCTAGACGAGGGTGGCACGGGGGAGACGGTGCCGTTGTCGGCTGCGGTCCTCCAGGACATCGAGGCGGACATCCGGCGTCTGGCCCGGCTGTACGATCGCGATGCGCTCGTGGGCCTCATGCGGGGATTGATCGCGGAACGCCCGGAGAGCGATCGATGGGCGGCGGCGATGCTCGAGACGGACGAAGACACGTACGTCCAGGATGCGTTCGCGAGAGCGGCCCCAGTTCCGGCGGATGAGGCCGACGAGCTTGCCGAACGCCAAGCCGTCTGTGACGCGATCGAGACGATCGAGGATCTCGCGACTCGGCGGTTCGCATTCACCGCGGACGAGGATGATGGAAGGGCGACACTCGATCGGATCGCTGGGCTACTTCCCGAGGAGGGATTCGACGGCTGTTCGACTCGCGCCCGCCAGGAGGTCCTCCTGGCGGCTTGCGATGAAGTCACTTCAAACGATGGCGACCCATACTCGCAAACATACCGCTATGCCGGGTCCGCAGGTCGGTGGAGTGAGTACGGCCTCGGTGACGCACAAGCCGACCTTCAACATGCGTGCGAGACCCTCATCGATGCCCTGGAGCCGGGATCGCGAAACCTCGACGTGGACCTCGATGCGATCGCACCCTCCGCGCCGTACGTCTTCGCCATCGCCCGGCTGTATCATGCCGTCCGCGAGGTGTACGACCAGCGAAAGCGCGAGCGGAACGCGCTCGATTACACGGACCTGATCGACCGGACGGTGACGTTCCTGGAAACCAACGAGGCGGCCCGCCGTCAGCTTCGCGCGCAGTTCGCCTACCTGATGGTCGACGAGGTCCAGGACACCGACCCGCGCCAGTGGGAGCTGGTCCGGCTGCTGACGGGGTCTGATGCACCCACGTTCGACGGACAGAACGTCTTCCTCGTCGGCGACGAAAAACAGAGCATCTACCGGTTTCGGCGCGCCGACGTGACGATGGTCAGCGATGCCAGGGAGCAGCTCGCGGCTGCGAACCCGGAGGGCGTCGACGCCGAGGAGGAGCTGACGGGCAACTTTCGCACCCTTTCCGAACCGCTCGACTTTCTCAACGATCTCTTCGACTGCGTATTCGAACCTGAAGATCCGGTGGAGGGATTTGCTCCCTACGAGGCCCGTCCACAGGACCTTGACTCGAAGCGGACGAAAGGGACTGAAATTACCGGCACAGTCGAGTATCTGGTCACGCCGGGGCGCGCTGAGGATATCCCCGAACTCGGGATGGAGGATACCTGGTTCGGCGAGCGCGCGTTCACCTCGAAGGCAGATCGGGAAGCCCAGGCCGTCGCGGCACGGCTGACGCGGCTGTTCGACGATGGCCTCACCGTGTACGATCCGGACACCGACGCGTATCGACCGGCGGGACCCCGGGACGTGGCCTTGCTGTTCCGTTCCGGGTCGCGCTTGGAGGCCTTCGAGCGGGCACTCGAGGAACACGAGATCCCGTACACGAGCGCCGGCGGTCAATCCCTGTTCGAGACGCCGGAGATCCGTCCGCTGGTGAACCTGCTACGCGTGCTCCATCAGCCCCAGCGGGATGTACCACTCTATGGTGTCCTTCGTTCACCCCTGTTCGGCTTTGCCGACAAGGAGCTCGCAAAGCTGTATCATCCCGAGCAGTCACTCTGGGAACGGCTCCAGAATGTCGACGGTCGACTTGGTGACGCCGGGAATCGTCTCCAGGCATGGCGGGAGGTCTGCGGGCTCGAGGAAGCGACCCGGTCGACGGCGTGGGGTGAGTTCGTCTCCCGGGTGATCGACGAGACGGGCTATCTGGTCGGGGTCGGCGCCGACGAACGGCCGACGAACGCGGTCGTCAACGTCAACCAGTTCCGGGAGACCCTCCGGGGCTGGGAGGAGGGGAGTGCACTCCCGTTGTCGGACGTGCTCACCCGCATCGATCGCGAACAGGAGTTCGGCGAGGACCTCGGCGAAGGGGAGGTGCCGACCGACCTCGAGGGCGTACAGCTCCGGACCGTCCACTCGACGAAGGGCCTCGAGTTCCCGATCGTCGTGGTCCCCGAACTCGGCCGGGAGACGAACAGTGGCCCGACGATCTCGCATGATTTCGGTGGCGGTCGCTCGCGGGGACTGGCGTATCTCGAGACCGTCGAGGGCGATCCCGTCCTCGGCGTCCGGGGACCCGATCCATCCAATCCGGTCACGACGACGAAGACGCCGGACTGGCAGCTCGCCGAAGCGGTCCAATCGGCCGAGGAGCGCGCGGAGGCCAAACGCGTGCTCTACGTGGCGGCGACCCGGGCACGGGATCACCTCGTCCTCTCGAGCACGCATCGATTTGACGACGAAGAGTCTGCGTTTGGCGCCTACGACACGGGCGAGGATGTGAGTTGTTGGCGGGACTGGGTGCAGCCCGTGTTGCTCGAGGGGCGTGACTTGCTCCCGAGGCTGCAACGCGGGGACGTCGCGACGGCGGAATTGCCGAACAGCACGTATCGAGTGCGTCGACCGCCCGCGCCGGTGGCGGGACCGGGAGACATGGACGAAGCCGAACTTGAGTTCGCGCTCGACATTCCCTCGCCGGAGGTCACCGGAGAAAGGACGGCGCTTGCGGCCACGACGCTGCGTGATCTGTACAACGGGATGGGAGACGGTTCAATGGATACGGCGGGAGGTGAGCAGGACCCGTTCTTCGCAGACCTGGGCCAGCGGGAGCTCTCGGCCTCAGAGTTCGGCGACCTCGTCCATGGCTTGTGCGAATTGCAGCTGTCCGGGGTGGAAATCGACTGGGACGAGCATCCCTATCGGCTCGTCGTGGATCCGGATCTGTTGACGGCGGACGATATCCGCCGAGCGAAGGAGCACGTCGCGGCCGGCGTGGACGCAGTCGCATCCCTGGAGCGGGAGCTCGACGTTACCTCGACGGCTGACGAAATCCGAGTGCGGTGGGAACTCGAGCATGGCGAAGTCGTCGGGGACATCGATCACCTGACCGTCACCGAGGACCGCTACTACGTCACCGACTACAAAACGGACTCGCTCGCGGGGCAGGATGTCGATGACCTGGCCGAGCATTACTGGGCACAATTGATGGTCTACGCCTGTGCCTTGCAGCATGCGGCGCCGAAGGAAGGCGTGGTGCTCCGGCTTATCTTCACCGAGGCGGGTGTTCGGCGGGAGAAAACGCCGGGGCAGGACGAGCTCATCGTTTACGAGGACGAAGTTGACGGGATGCTCGAAGAGCCTCGTGTGGAGATCTGAGCTCGGTCGCATCGACGGCTCGGGGTCCACACTTCGGCTGTCGTGATCGTGCTGACCATATTAGGTGAGGATGGTGAGGCCACCACGCGACCCGTCAGCGTCTCGCGGGTCCACTCCCGACTCGTTTTTCGCGGGATGGATGCCCGCCTCGATGCGCTATCAGTCGGTCCGCACGGTTCCGGATCCGGTGAAACCCGTCCATTGCCTCCTCGAGGTGTTCGAGCGCTGCCTCGAGGCGATTACGCGCAACTGCGCCGCGATTGACTTCTTTCGGGGGACGCTCCGCCAGTCAGACTAGGCGTAATCCTTCATGCGCTGCATGATCCGTGTAGTCGGGGCTGACCTCGGATATCTGCTCTAATGATCCATCAGGCAGTTGCCCCGAATATATTGAACGCAAAGTCAGTATGACTCGACGACCAGCCCGTCGACGCGCTCGAAATGGGCCGGATTCCCGGTGAGCACCGGCTCGTCGTGGGCTTTTGCGATCCCTGCGATCATCACATCCTCGAGGTCGATTGGTGTGCCGCGCTCGACCAACTCCACTTCGATTTCTGCCGCTCGCCGCGCGCTCTGGCTGTCAAACCCGATCACTCGAAGGTCGGACAGCAAGCCGTTGACGTGATTTCGCTCTTCCTGCGAAGCTCCCGCGAGGAGTGTCCCTTCCCACAGCTCCATGACGCTGATCGCGGTGGCCATACTGGCCCCTTGATCCTCCAGAGTGCGCTCCCAGTCCTCCATTGCGGGCGCGCCACGCAGCATATCGATCAGGAACGAGGTGTCAAGAATCATCGCCGTCGAGCCAATGTCTCGATCGCCGCTCGTGCCGTCTCGACCGGTGGGCCTCGCGACGGTCATGGATCGCTCGCTCGATGTCGGAGACGGTTTCCTCCGACAGTGCGCCGTGATAGGTACCCAGGTTGGCACCGCTCGTCAACCGACGGACGACGTCACTGAAACTCTCCCCTTCCCGCTTGGCCGCCTGTAACCGCTCGTAGGCGTCGTCTGCGAGGGATATCGTCTTCGTCCCCATATTCTGTGTGTGTACATGTATGTATTTAAATCGGTGGTCGAGTACCGAGGTTTCTCCCCCTCTGAACCTCCGGTTCTTTGAGGTCTCGGTATCGGTATTCCGATGAGGATTTGAACCCCGGTCATTGCCTCGAGATGGCAATTTCCTCCGAATTAATCCAGGTGGAGTTTCCTACGATCCGTGACCCCTTTCTCCATCCATCCACCAACACCAACCGATGACCGTCGAGTTCTATCGACTCCCCGGCTGTCCCTACTGTCGCAAGGTCGAGAACAAACTCGACGAGCTCGACGTCGAGTACGAACCGATCGACGTCCCATCGTCCCACGCGGGACGGACCGAAGTCGAGGAGGTCAGCGGCCAGACGGGCGTCCCCGTGATCGTCGACGAGAAACACGACGTCAACGGGATGCCCGAAAGCGACGAGATCGTCGACTATCTCGAGGCGACCTACGCGTGATCACCCCCCCTCGAACGCGGGCTCCCGATCCTCGAGGAACGCCGAGATCCCTTCGTTGAGATCGTCCGTTTGGGTCAGCCGCCCGAAGGCCCCGGCTTCGACCTCGAGGCCGGCCTCCTCGTCGAGTACCCCGAAATGCATCGCCCGCTTGGCCGCGGCCATCGCGATCGGCGGCCCGGCGGCAATCTTCTCCGCATATTCGACCGCCCGTTCCGCGAACCCGTCGTTCGCCATGACCTCGTTCACGAACCCGAAATCCGCCATCTCCTCGGAATCGTACTCCTCGCCGGTCAAGAGAGGCGCCATGCGGAGTACCGTTCGCTTGCCCCGCTCGCCGGTCTGGCTACCCTCACCACCGCCATCACCGCCCACCCTCGCTTGGGACAACAGCGCCCTCATCGTCGCTGCACTCGCGCCCTATCTTGCCTTCGAGGCGCTCGGCGCTGTCCGAGCGAAGGAAGTCCCCCTACCGATGGTCGGTACAACCCTCCTAGCTA
>CAZAYR010000089.1:0-10683 GCA_964489365.1 uncultured Salinarchaeum sp. | reverse complement strand
CCGCTCGTGCTATCCATGGCGCACAAGGCGACATTCGAGGGCCTAATCGACCTCCTCGAGGAGGAACGCGCGGAGCTCGCACGCGAGATCGAGGAAACCGACAGCGCGTACGAATCCCTCCGGGAGGACTTGCAGGCCGCCAAGGAGGACCGGCAGGCGATTCAGGAGGAGAAACACGAGTACCAGCGCGAACAGGATCGCCTCCTCGACGAGGCACGCCGTCGGGACGAGGAGATCGAGGACATCGAATCGGAGATCGAGTCCGCGGAACAGACGCTGGAACGGCTCGAGCAGGAACACGAGGACCTCGAGCGGGAACGCGACCGGGCGGTCCAGAACCGCGAACAGATCCAATCGGTCATCGACGATCTGGAGGGATCCCGCGACGCACTCCAGGACGAGCTCGCCGACATCGAGGAGGACCTCGATGCGGCCAAGCAGGAGTATGCCGACCTCGAGGCCCAGGCGGCGGCGAACGGCGACGACTCCTACGGGCGGCCCGTCACGTCGGTCCTGAACGCGGATCTCGACGGCGTTCACGGGACGGTCGGGCAGCTCGGGGGCGTCGAGCCCCAGTACGCCGAGGCGTGTGAAACTGCCGGGGGCGGACGGCTGGCCAACGTCGTCGTCGACGATGACGGCGTCGGCTCACGGTGTATCGAGTTTCTCAAGGAACGCAACGCCGGGCGCGCGACGTTCCTGCCGTTGACCGAGATGGACCAGCGATCGCTGCCGAGCCTCCCGGCGCACGACGGCGTCATCGATTTCGCGTACAACCTCGTCGATTTCGATGATCGGTATGCGGGCGTGTTCTCCTACGTGCTCGGGGCGACGCTCGTCGTCGATACGATGGACACGGCCCGGGACCTGATGGGCCGGTTCCGGCTGGTGACGCTTGCGGGTGATCTCGTCGAGAAGAGCGGCGCCATGACCGGCGGAAGTCGTTCGGGTTCACGGTACTCATTCTCGAAGTCCGGCAAGGGACAGCTCGAGCGTGTCGCCGAGCGCATCGAGGCACTCGAAGCGGAGCGACGGGACACCCGGGAGGAACTCGACGACCTCGAGGAGCGGTTGACCTCGGCGCGGGACCGCCGGGCAGACGCGGTCGAGCAACTCCGGGAGCTGGAAACCGAACTCGAATCCGTGGAGGACCGGAAAGCCGAGTCGATGGAACGGATCGAGACCCTCGAGGAGCGGCTGGGCGAGAAGGAGGCCGAGCGCGAGGGCGTGGACGAGCGGATGAACGAGTTGGAGGCCTCGATGCAGGAGGCCGACGAGCGCCTCGGGGAGATCGACGGCCGCATCGCGGATCTCGAGGCGGAACTGGCGGATTCGAAGATCCCGGAGCTCTCGGCGCGTATCGAGGAGATCGACGCGGAGATCGCCGAGCGACGATCCGAGATGACCGATCTCGACGGGCAGCGCAACGAGCTCGAGCTCGAAATCCAGTACGCGGAGTCGACCATCGAGGAACTCGAGGAGGAGATCGAGACGGCCCAGAACCGTAAGGCCGACGAGCAGGAGGCCATCGCGGAGTTCGAGGAGACGATCGAGGAACGCGAGGACCAACTCGAGGACAAGCGCGAGGCCGTCGCCGCCCTCGAGGAGGAACTCGCCACCCTGAAGAAGGAACGCCAGGAGCTGGAGGCAGAAATCGACGAGACGACCGAGGCGCGCAACGAGCAGCGCGCGACCGTTCGGGAGCTGCGGAGCACGCTCGAGGAACGCGAGGTCACCGTCGAGGAACTGGCCGACGAGATCGAGGAATTGGCCGAGGAGGTCGCCGAGTACGACGCCGACGACCTCCCGGACCACGAGACCGTGCTCGCGGAGATCGAACGTCTGACCGAGGAGATGGAGGCGCTCGAGCCGGTCAATATGCTCGCGGTCGACGAGTACGACGCCGTCGAGTCCGAGCTCTCGACCCTCCAAGAGCGGCGGGGGGTCCTCGCCGACGAGCGGGCCGGCATCATCGAACGCATCGAGTCCTACGAGACACAGAAGCGCGAGACGTTCATGGAGGCCTTCGAGGGGATCAACGGCCACTTCGAAGAGATCTTCGAGCAGCTTTCGTCGGGGACCGGGCGCCTCCAGCTGGAAAACGAGGAGGACCCCTTCGACGCCGGGCTGACGATGGAGGCCCAGCCCGCCGACAAGCCGATCCAACGCCTCGAGGCGATGTCGGGGGGCGAGAAATCACTGACGGCGCTCGCGTTTATCTTCGCGATTCAACGGTACAATCCGGCGCCCTTCTACGCCCTGGACGAGATCGATGCGTTCCTGGATGCGGTCAACGCCGACCGGGTGGGCGAGATGGTCGACGAGCTGGCCGAGCGCGCGCAGTTCATCGTGGTCTCCCATCGCGCGGCGATGCTCGAACGCTCCTCGCGGGCGATCGGGGTGACGATGCAGGAGGACAACCTGAGCGCGGTCACCGGCATCTCGATGGACAGTGGGGGCCCGGAGGTTCCGGCGGATGATTGAGGAGGCGGGTGCCGTTCCGGACGTCCCGCCCACCGAGGGGCCGGGACAGGGCGAGGAACCGGTCGAGTTGCTCGTCCAGCTGGCCACGGAGGGCGAGATCGATCCGTGGGATATCGACATCGTCTCGGTCACTGACGCGTTTCTCGCGAAGCTCGAGGAGGTCGACCTCCGCGTGTCCGGCCGCGCCCTCTTCTATGCCAGCGTGCTCCTGCGGATGAAAAGTGACGCGATGGTCCAGCTCGACGAGCCGGAGGCCGACGAGGAGGCACTGGCCGACGAGCCCTGGGAAGACGCCCCGCCAGCCGTCGACGATCCGATCGCGGACCTCGAGGCCGAGATGGACCGCCGACTCGAGCGGAAACGGGCCCGGGGCTCGCCGGAGACCCTCGACGAGCTCATCCGGGAGCTCCGGGAGATCGAGCGCCGCACCTGGTGGAAACCACACCGCGAATACGACACGACGGACTCGCCCGCTGGATTCGCCCGGGGGACCCAGTCGATCGAGTATCACGAGACCGACGCGTACCGCATGCCCGACGAACCCTCCGAGGCGGAGGTGACGGGCGCGACCCACACCGAGGATATCGAGGTGTTGGTCGATCGAGTCTGGGCAGCGATCGAGGAACAGTTCGACGCCGGTCGGGCGGAGGTCCTGTTCGCGGAGATCGCGGACGTGGCCGGGTCGCGCGTCGAAACGTTCCTGGGAGTACTGTTCCTGGCCGACCGGGGACGCGTCGCGCTCGAACAGGACGAGCTCTTCGGGGACCTCTGGATTGCGGACCCATCCGCCACCGTGCCGGTAGCGGGGGCGGCGGCACGCAATCGAGATTCGGACGTCTAAGCCGGGGGAGCGCGGGGAACTCCGGGCATGACATAATCCTTTTTGCGAAGGTGCCCGAACTCGATGACGTGTCACGCGGCATCCGGTGGATCGACGACATCGAAGGTACTGATCTGGAGATCGCTGGGGGAAAAGGGGCCTCCCTGGGCGAGCTGACCTCCGCAGGGATGCCGGTCCCCGCGGGCTTCGTCGTCACGGCGGAGTCCTATCGGACCTTCCTCGAGACCAACGGGATCGACGAAGAGCTCGTCGAGCTCACGGACGTCGATGCCGAGGATGCCTCGGAGCTTTCCGAAGCGGCCGCCCGGGCTCAGGAGCGAGTGATGGACGGGGCGTTTCCAGAGGATCTCAGGGAGGAGATCGAGACGGCCTACGGGCAGTTACAGGATGGGGCGGAACCCTACGTCGCCGTCCGCTCGAGCGCGACGGCCGAGGACCTCCCCGACGCCAGCTTCGCCGGCCAGCAGGAGACGTTTCTGAACGTCACTCGCGAGGACCTCACCCAGCGGATCCGGGAGTGCTGGGCCTCGCTGTTCACGCCGCGGGCGATCTACTACCGGGCCGAACAGGGGTTCGAAACGGCCGAGGTCAACATCGCGGTCGTCGTCCAGGAGATGGTCGATGCCGACGTGAGCGGCGTGCTGTTCACCAGCCATCCGAGCACGGGCGAGGAACAGATGATTATCGAGGCCGCCTGGGGCTTGGGCGAGGCGGTCGTCTCCGGGCGGGTCTCCCCGGACACCTACGTGGTCGACGCCGGAACCGGCGAGATCGAGGACGTCAGCCTCGGCGAGAAGAAGATCATGATCGAGCGGAACGATGCGGGGGACACCGTCGAGCGCGACGTCCCCGAGGAGTTGCGCAACGAACGAGTGCTCGACGAGGAGACGATCGGGCGACTGGTGGAACTCGGCGGGCGGATCGCGGATCATTACGGCGATCCCCAGGACGTCGAATGGGCGGTCCGGGACGGCGAGCTCTACGTGCTCCAGTCCAGGCCCATCACCACGCTTTCGAGTGGCGAGATCGAGAGCGATGCGCCTGCGGGTGAGGCCGGCGGCGATGCCGACGAAGGGGACGATACCGCGTTGCTCACGGGGATCGGCGCGAGTCCCGGGCGGGCCGCCGGCCCGGTGCGGGTGGTCCGGAAGGTCGACCAGCTCGACAAGGTCAACCCAGGCGACGTGATGGTCGCCGAGATGACGACGCCCGACATGGTCCCGGCGATGAAACGTGCCTCCGCCATCGTGACCGACGAAGGCGGGATGACCTCCCACGCAGCGATCGTCTCGCGGGAGCTCGGCGTCCCGGCGGTGGTGGGCACGAGTACCGCGACCGTGGTCCTTGAGGACGGGCAACAAGTCACCGTCGACGGGGAAATGGGCCGCGTCGTGCCGGGCGGGCGGGCGGACGACGAATCCGAAGCGCAACCCGGCGAGTCAACCGGGCAAACCCGCCGCGCCAAGCCGATGACCGCGACGGCGGTCCTGGTCAACATTTCGATCCCCGAGGCGGCCGCCCGGGCGGCGGCGACGGGGGCCGACGGGGTAGGACTCCTCCGCATCGAACACCTGGTGTTGTCCTTGGGCAAGACCCCCACCAAGATGATCGAGGACGAGGGGGCGCGTGCGTATACCGACGCGCTGGTCGACGGGATCCGCACGGTGGCCGACGAGTTCTACCCGAAACCCGTCCGCGTGCGTACCCTCGATGCCCCGACGGACGAATTCCGCCAGCTCGTGGGCGGCGATCAGGAACCCGCCGAGCACAACCCGATGCTCGGCTATCGGGGCATCCGCCGGAGCCTCGATCGGACCGACGCCTTCGACGCGGAGCTTGACGCCTTCCGCCGGCTGTACGATCTGGGCTACGACAACGTCGAGCTCATGTTGCCCCTGATCACCGACGCCAACGAGATCGACCGGGCGGCCGACCGGATCCAGGCGGCGGGGATCGACCTCGACCGCCGGACCTGGGGCGTGATGATCGAGACGCCGGCGAGCGCGATCCAGGCCCAGGACATCGTCGATACGGGCATCGATTTCGTGTCCTTCGGGACGAACGATCTCACCCAGTACACCCTCGCGGTCGACCGCAACAACGAGCACGTGGCCGACCGCTTCGACGAGCTCCATCCCGCCGTGTTGTCCTTGATCGAACGGACGATCGAGGTCGCGCGTGCCAACGACGTCGACACCAGCATCTGCGGACAGGCCGGATCCAACCCGAAGATGATCGAGTATCTCGTGACCGAGGGGATCGGATCGATCTCCGCGAACGTCGACGCCGTCGCCTCGGTCCAGGAAGACGTCAAGCGGGTCGAACAGCGGCTGCTCCTCGACGCGGTGCGCTGAGGGGCCGGCCGGAATCGCGGCCTTTTACCCCCCGTAGGCGTGATCCTCCGGCATGACTCGCGAGTCCTACCCGACCGGTTCCCCCACGGTCGTGACGTGTGGGCTCCCCTACGCCAACGGGGATCTCCACATCGGCCATCTGCGGAGCCTCGTGAGCGCCGACGTGCTCAACCGGGCGCTCAACGTCATAGGGCAGGATGCCATCTATGTCTGCGGCTCGGACATGCACGGCACGCCGGTGGCGGTCAACGCCTGGCAGGAGGGGGTCGACCCCGAGGACTTCGCGATCGAGTGGCACGAACGTTACCGCGAGACCTTTCCGAAGTTCCATATCGCCCACGACAACTACGGGCATACCCACGATGGGACCAACACCGAGACGACCCTCGACATCGTCGAGACCCTCATCGACGCGGGTCACGTCTACGAACAGGAGATCGAGGTGGCCTGGGATCCCGACGAGGACCAGCCGCTCCCCGACCGGTACGTCGAGGGCACCTGCCCGTACTGTGGCGCGCGGGCACGTGGCGACGAATGTGACGAGGGCTGTGGCCGGCATCTCGAGCCGGGCGAGATCGAGGATCCGGTCTCGACGATCACGGGGAATCCGGCCGAGTATCGGACGCGACCGCACAAGTTCTTCCGCGTCTCCGAGTTCGAGGCCGTCCTCGAGGACTTCCTGGATGCACTGGAGGGGACCGATAACGCGCGGAATCAACCTCGCCAGTGGATCGAGGAGGGCCTCCAGGACTGGTGTATTACGCGGGATATGGACTGGGGGATCCCCTATCCCGACGAAGACGAGCTCGTCTTGTACGTGTGGGTCGACGCACCGATCGAGTATATCTCCTCGACGAAGCAGTACGCCGAACGGACAGAGGGGTACGACTGGGCGGACGCCTGGCAGGGTGACGGTGACGTCGTCCACGTGATCGGTCGGGATATCATCCAGCATCACACGATCTTCTGGCCCGCGATGTTGCACGCCGCCGGCTACAACCTGCCCCGCGCCGTCTGCGCCCACGGGTTCATCACGATCGACGGGAAGGGGCTTTCCACAAGTCGCGATCGTGCGATCTGGGCCGACGAGTATCTCGATGCCGGGTTCGATCCGGATCCGCTCCGGTTCTACCTCACCACCACGAGCGGGCTCCAGCAGGACATCGATTTCTCGTGGGAGAAGTTCGCCGATCGGGTCAACGGCGAGCTGGTCGGGACGCTGGGGAACTTCCTCTACCGGAGCCTGCTATTCGCTCACCGGGAGTTCGACGGCATGCCGGACGCGGAGCCGACGGCCGAGGTCGTCTCCCGGATCGAGGAGGCCACCGAGGATTTCCGCCTGGCCGTCAACGAGTACGATATCCGTGGCGCGGGAATGACGGCGATCGAGCTCGCCCAGTTCGGGAACGAGTACATTCAGCGCAACGAACCTTGGCAGCTCGTCGACGACGATCCGGACACGGCGGCGACGGTCATCCGCGACTGCGTCCAGCTGGCCAAGGCCATCGCGATCCTGGCTTCGCCGATCATGCCGGGGAAGATGGAGAAACTGTGGTGGGAGCTCGGTGAGACCGACGATCTCGAGGCCGTGACGATCGAGGATGCCCTCGCGGCTCCGCCGACATCGTTCGGCTCGCCGACCGAACTCTTCGGGCAGATCGAGGACGAACGCGTCGAGGAACTGAGCGCCGCGTTAGCCGAGCGCACGGGCGAGGGGGACGCCGCCGCAGCGGAAGCCGAGAGTGCCGCCCGGATCCCGTTCGAGACGTTCGAGGACATGGATCTCCGCGTCGGGCGCATCGAGTCCGCGAGCCCGATCGACGGTGCGGACGAGCTCATGCGCTTGGAGGTCGATATCGGCGACGAGACGCGACCGATCGTGGCCGGCATCCAGCAGATGTACGAGCCCGCCGAACTCGAGGGGACCCGCGTGATCGTGCTTGCGAACCTCGAATCCACGACGCTCTTCGGTGTCGAGAGCGACGGGATGGTGCTGGCGGCGGGCGAGGAGGCCGACCTCCTGACGACCGTCGGCGACGCCGACCCCGGCGAACGGGTGATGTGATCCCGGGCAACGGCTTAGTAGCACAGCCACGGACACCGGGTCATGCGGGGCGCCAAGATCGTCTGCACCCTCGGCCCGACGAGTGATTCACTGCGGACGATCGAGGAGCTGGTCGACGCAGGGATGGACGTCGCCAGGATCAACGCGAGCCACGCGGAACCTCCCGATATCACGCGACTGGCACGGGCCGTGCGTACCGTCGACGAGCGAGTGAACCCCCCCGTCGCCACCGTCCTGGACCTTCAGGGGCCGGAGATCCGGACGCGGTCCGGCGGCTCCCTCGAGCTGGAAGCCGGCGAGACAGTCAGGCTGCGGCCCGAGACGGAGACCGCCAAGGGTGTCATCGGCGTGTCGCGACCGGTGTCGTCGGCGGTGCCGGGCGATCGAATCCTCGTGGATGACGGACGGATCGCGCTCGTGGTCCAGGCGGTCGACGGTGAGGTGGTCCGGGCGCACGTCGAGATTGGCGGCCGGTTGGACGCCCGTCAGGGGCTGAACATCCCCGGCGTGGATCTCGGCCTCCCGGCGGTGACGGACAAGGATCGGCGGGATCTGACCGTCCTCCAGGAGGGCGTGATCGACTTCGTCGCCGCGAGTTTCGTCCGCGACGGCACCGATGTCGTCGAAGTGAACGAGGCGATCGAGGCCCGGGATGCCGACGCCCCGATCATCGCCAAGATCGAGCGGGCCGACGCGGTCGAGAACCTGCAGGCGATCATCGAGGAGGCGGACGGCCTCATGGTGGCCCGGGGTGATCTCGGCGTCGAATGTCCGATGGAGGACGTCCCCATGATTCAAAAGCGGATCATCCGGGCCTGTCAGCGCACCGGGACGCCGGTCATTACGGCCACCGAGATGCTCGATTCCATGCGCACGGCTTCGCGGCCGACGCGCGCGGAGGCATCCGACGTGGCCAACGCGGTCCTCGACGGGACCGACGCCCTCATGCTCTCGGAGGAGACCGCCATCGGTGACCACCCGGTCCGTGTGGTCGAAACGATGGATCGGATCATTCAGGAGGTCGAGACCAGCGAGGAGTACGCCGAGATCCGCGAAGGGCGGGTGCCCGGGGCCACGCGGAGTCGCACGGGGGCGATCGCGCGTGCCGGCCGGTATCTCGCCCGGGATCTCGACGCGAGCGCCATCATCGCCGCGAGCGAGACCGGCTACACCGCCCGAAAGGCGGCAAAGTACCGCCCCGGGGTGCCAGTGCTCGCCGCGACGCTGTCCGACGAGGTGGCACGCCAGCTCGCGCTTTCCTGGGGGCTCCGGCCCCGACGCCTCGAGCCCGCGGAAGCGACGGCATCGGAACTGGTCGCCGAGGCGATCTCGAGTGCGCTGGGGACGGGACTGGCGGCGAGTGGCGACACGATCGTCGTCATCGTGGGCATGATGCGCGAGCTCGAGGGCGCAGAGCTCACGAACTCGCTGAAAGTGCATGTGGCGGCCGAGGCGATCGTCACGGGGCGTGTCGTCGTACCGGGACGCGCTCGCGGTCCCCTCGCGGACGCTCGCGACGGGAACATCAACGACGTCGCCCTGGACGCGATCGTCGCGCTCCCCGACGATTTCGATGGCGAATTCCTCGGCGATCCCTCGCGGCTCGGCGGCATCGTCGCCGCGTCGGGTGGACTCACCGGGTACGCGGCGATGGTCGCCCGCGAAATGGGGATCCCGATGATCAGTGGGGCGCCGGTTCCCGGGGATGTCGATTGGGGAGAGGAGGTCACCCTCGACGCGGAGCGTGGGGTCCTCTACCGGGGTGGGATCGCGCCTCAAGGGGAACTCGACGAGTCCGCGCGGAGCGGGGGTGTTAACCCGCCCCGTTCCCTCGACGAACGCAATGAGTAGTCCCCGGGACCCCATCGACGAGGGGGTCGAGGACCCTAGCGACCGGCCCATCGAGCCCGGCACGCCCCGCCCCGAGCACGTGGCGTTCGTCGTCTTCGGGGCCGTCCTGACGATCCTCGTCTTTCTTCGTGGGTTGGGGGTCCTGTGACCGACACAAATGCTTAATCGCGCGTCGACCGAAGCCTCCCCACATGGTCGAGGTCTTCGGGCAGTCCCTGCCGCTGGTCCTCCTCATCCTGGGGGCCGTGCTGGCGATCGCCGAGGCGCTTGCCCCCGGGGCGCACCTGATCGTCCTCGGGGTCGCGCTTATCGTGGCCGGGCTGGTGGGCCTCCTGCTCGGGACGGTGATTGGGTCCGGCGTGTTGCTGTCGGCGCTCCTCGCGGTCACCATCCTCCTGACCGGCGCGCTCGCGCTTCTGGCCTACCGGGAACTGGATATCTACGGGGGCAAGGGGATGGGCCAGACCATGAGCTCGGACTCGCTACGCGGGACGACCGGGCGAGTGACCGAACGGGTCACGCCGACTGACGGGGAGATCAAGCTCGAGGACGGTGGATTCAACCCGTACTACCAAGCCCGCTGTATCTCGGGGGAGATTCCCGTCGGCGCCGAGGTGATCGTCGTCGATCCGGGCGGGGGCAACGTCGTGACCGTCGAGTCCCTCGAAGCCGGCGAGGACGAGATCGACCGTCAACTCGCGCTGGGCCGCGAGGAGGAATTCGAGACCTGAACGGGAGGAATACTTTTCCCGGCCGTGGGCGAACCTGGCCCACATGTTGCTCATCTCGATCCCGACGGCCTTTCCGCTGTCCGTCGGGGCGGTACTGCTGGTGCTCCTCGCTGTCGTTACCGTATGGCAGATGGTCGAGATCGTCGACGCGACGGAGAAACGCGCACTCACGGTGTTCGGCGAGTACCGCGGGTTGCTGGAACCGGGGATCCACTTCATCCCGCCGTTCGTCAGTCAAACCCACATCTTCGACATGCGCACGCAGACGATCGACGTGCCCCACCAGGAGGCGATCACCCGGGACAACTCCCCGGTGACGGCCGATGCCGTCGTGTATATCCGGGTGATGGACGCCAA
>CAZAYR010000088.1:8725-10963 GCA_964489365.1 uncultured Salinarchaeum sp. | reverse complement strand
TCGGCATCACCGACGTCCAGTTCAAGCCCCACTACAACCCCTACACCGAGCCGAGTTTCGAGCTGTTCGGGACCCACCCCAGAACCGGCGAACTGATCGAGATCGGCAACAGCGGCATCTTTCGGCCGGAAATGCTCGAGCCCCTCGGCGTCGAGTCGGACGTCATGGCATGGGGGCTCGCCCTCGAACGGCTGATGATGCTCGTGACCGGCGCGGAGGACATCCGGGACGTCCACGGCACGCTCGTCGATCTGGAGTTCCTCCGGAATCAGGAGGTGACGTTCTAATGCCCGTCGTCGAGGTGGACGCGGACGAACTCCGCCGCCTCGCCGGTGTCCCGGACCGGGACGAGGACACGCTGCTCTCGGATCTCTTCGCCTTGGGGCTGGAATACGAAGGGCGGACCGACGACGGGGAATTGCAACTCGAGTTCGGCCCCGATCGCCTGGACCGGCTGAGCGTCGAAGGGCTGGCCCGGTCGCTCCGATACCAGTACGGCGAGGCGCGTGGGCTGCACACGCCGACGGTGAACCGCTCCCAGTGGACGATCGAGGTCGATCCCACCGTCCCGTCCGATCGGCCGTACGTCACCGGCGCCATCATCCGGGACGTCTCGTTCACGGAGGGCTCCCTCCAGTCGCTGATCCAGCTCCAGGAGAAGCTCCACGAGACGATGGGCCGCCGGCGGGTCAAGGCCGCCATCGGGATCCACGATCTCGCGATGCTCAAGGGCGGTTCCGCGACCGGGGACGGCGATGGGGCGATCACCTACCGCGGGATCGCCGGGGACGATGACCGGTTCGTCCCGCTGGAGAGCGACGCGGAGATGACGCCGGCAGAGGTCCTCGGGGCCCATCCGACCGGGCGGGCGTACGGGGACGTCGTGTCCGAGTACGAGTGCCTCCCGGCCATCTACGACGAGCTGGGGCTGTTCTCGTTTCCCCCGATCATCAACGGGCGGCGGACCGAGGTCACGCCGGACACCCGCGAGCTCTTCATCGAGCTGACTGGCACCGAGCAGTGGACGATCGACAAGATGCTCAATATCGTCTGTTACGCCCTCGATGCCCGGGGTGCCCGGATCGAATCGGTCGAGGTCGCGTACGATGACCGGACCCTTGAACGACCGGATTTCGCGATCGAGACCAAATATGTGGAACATGCGCACATCGAGCGGACGCTGGGGATCAACCTGGGCGGTGAGGAGGTCCTCGACCTGATCGAGCGGGCCGGACTCGAGGGCGAGCCGCTCGAAACCGACGACGGGCTCACCTACGCGGTCGACGTCCCGCCGTACCGGGTCGACGTCCTCCATCCCGTCGACATCGTCGATGACATCGGCCGGGCGTACGGCTTCGAGCACCTCGAACCGACGTACCCGGACGTGGCGACGGTCGGCCAGCGTCACGATCGCTCGGAGTTCGAGCGGACCGTGCGGGGGCTGCTCGTGGGACTTGGGTTCGAGGACCTCCTCAACTTCTACCTCATCAGTGAGCAGGCGAACTTCGGGCGCATGGGGGTCTCCCCCGAAACCGGCGGAGTTGGCGGCGCCAAGCCGCCCCGGATCCTGGAGCCCTATAGCGATGAGTACGGGATCGTGCGGACGTGGGCCCTCCCGTCGCTGTTCCTGGTCCTCGAGAACAATACCCACCGCGCGTACCCACAGCAGCTCTCCGAGATCGGGCTCGCCACGGGCGTCGATCGGACACAGAACACACAGGTGGACGAGCGCCGCACCGTCGCGGGCGTGATCGCCGACCACGAGGCCTCCTACGAGCGCGCCAAATCCAAGCTGTCCGCGCTCTGTCGCCGCCTCGGGTGCCCGCTCGAGACCCCGGCGACCGAGCATCCGAGCTTTATCGAGGGTCGGGCCGCCGCGGTCGACCTCGGGGACGGCCCCGTCGGCGTGCTCGGGGAAGTTCACCCGTCGGTCATCACGGAGTTCGACCTGGAAGTCCCCGTCGCCGCGTTCGAGCTCGACCTCGGGGCGCTTCAGGACGCCAGCGATGAGTGACGCCCCGGCGCCCTACCAGGGGTACGATCGGACGGCAGCCCATGCGTTCCCGGACGAGCGACTCCATACCATCCTCGAGGCCATCGACGCGGACGCGCGGATCCAGTCGTATCTCTCCGCTCAGAACGTCAACCCCGTCACCCGGCTTGGGTACAACGACCACGGGCCCAAACATATCGAGATCGTGCTCGACCGGGCCCTCGGGCTCTACGATCTCCTCAAGC
>CAZAYR010000088.1:0-8715 GCA_964489365.1 uncultured Salinarchaeum sp. | reverse complement strand
CGGGCGGATGTCGCCTTCAACGGGGCGATCGAGCAGGGCCTCGAGGAGGCCGACGAACCGGTCGTCATCGCGCTGGCCGCGACGCTCCACGATATCGGGCACGTCATCCATCGGGACGCCCATTCACACTGGGCGATCCCCCTCGCGATCCCGATCCTGCGGGACTTCCTGCCGGAGTTTTACGCCGAGGACGAGGTGGTGCGGATGACCGGCGAGATCCTCCACGCGATCGTGTGTCACCATAGCGAGGAACACCCGTTGACCCGAGAGGCCGGCGTCGTCCGGATCGCGGACGGGCTCGACATGGAGCGTGGGCGGTCGCGCCGGCCCTACGAGGATGGCGGTCGGGGCATCAACACCGTCTCGAGCCAGTCCATCGAGAGCGTGCAGCTGTATCCCGGCGAGGACGCCCCCGTGCGCGTGGAGATCGAGATGGTCAATGCGGCAGGGGTCTATCAAGTCGATACCCTGCTCAAACGGAAACTCGAGGGATCGGGGCTGGAGGACCTCGTGCGGATCGTGGCCGTGAACGTGGACGGGAGCGACGGCCGGATCGTCGAACGACTCGAGCTCTAGCGCGTCGACGAAAACCCCTATTACCTCGCGAGGGATACCCACCGGTGGCGCGTGGGTGGTCTAGTGGTTAGGACCTCAGCCTTCCAAGCTGATGGCCCGGGTTCAAATCCCGGCCCGCGCATATCCCTCACTCGCCGGCCAACCGCCGGACTGTGGCTTCGTCGATCTCGCCGTCCTCCACGACCGTCTGCCCGTCCACGGTGACCGTCGGTTCGAGCTGGACTCCGTCGAGATGGAGGGCGCTCTGGTACTTCCCGCCGAGGTCCTCCCCCGTCCCGAGCGCGAAATGGACGCCGCCACGGACCTGTTTGTGCTCGATGTAGTTTCCATTCGGCCGGGCCGCCGGCTGGGTCTGGATCGAGAACTCGCCGATCCAGTAGGCGTTCTCGTCGCCGCGCTTGTCGATGTACTCCCGTAGTGCGGCCGCCTCCCGGCCACCGGAGATCTCGACGATCCGTCCGTCCTCGACCTCCCACCTGATCGGCTCCTCCAGGATGCCGACGCCCATCATGAAGCTATCGTGGACGATCGTCCCGTTGACGCTCTCCTCGACGGGGCAAAGGGGCGTCTCGCCGAGCGGGAACTCCCCGTACACGGGGTCCCGTCCCTCGACGCTAAAGCTGACGTCGGTCCCGTGGGGGGAGGTCACCCCGACCCGCGAAGCTCGCTGGAGCATCCGCGCCACGGTATGCATGGAGCGCGTGACCTCCTCGGGATCGGCGGTCCCCGCGCCCTTCAGGAAGTAATTCTCCGTTGGATCGGCGAGCAGGATGTACTTCTTGCCGAGGTCGTTGATCGCGTGCGAGATCCCCTCGGTGTGGGTAATCGAATAGCGGCACGTGTTGATCACCACGTCCGTCTCGGTCGCGGCGGCGGCGACTTCCGGTGGCGGCTCGTTGTTCGGGGCGTCCATGAGCGGGATGACCGAGATCGTCGGTTCGACGCCCCGGGCGCGCAACAGTGGTACAGCCGCGTGCTCACGTCCGTATCCGTGACGATCAAGGCGCGCCCCTCGTCGCCATTGAGATGCCACTCGAGGATGCGAGACATGTTCTCGGTGATCTCCTGCAGGCGACCCTGTTTCTGATCGGTGTCGCCGTACCGGACCATGTCGTCGGTGCTCCAGTATCGGTGCATGTCCCCACCAGCGACGGACTGGGCCATACTGGTGGCGGGCCCGGCCGACAGGACTACGGTCCGTTCCCCCGACGTGCTGGCATGCCGACACCGACGATCGGACTCAAAATGCCGACGGTGGGGGACCGGCCCGACGCGCCGGAAGGACGCACAGCCGCCGAGTGGGCGATCCATGCCGAGACACTGGGCTACGATTCGATCTGGATGAGCGAGGCCTGGGGCCCGAACGCGCCGGTCGAGCTGGGCAGCGCCGCCCCGCAGACCGACGAAATTCGGCTGTGTACGGCGATCGTCAACGTGTATTCGCGCACACCTGCCGTGATCGCGATGGCAGGGGCGACGCTGCAACGGCTCTCCGGTGGGCGGGCGGTGTTGGGGGTCGGCCCGAGCCACGAACGCTCGGTCCGGTCCATGCACGGGATGGATTACGACCGACCCGTCCGTCGCACCCACGAGGCCATCGAGCTGATCAAGGAGCTGACCGGCGGATCCGGGGAGGTGACCTACGCGGGCGAGATCCTCGAGGTGGAGGGGGTCCCCGCCATGGAGACGCCCGTGCCCGTCCACAACGCGGCGTTGGGGGCCGCGAACCGCCGGGCGACAGGACGGGTCGCCGACGGCTGGCTCCCGTTCATGTTCCCCGTGTCCGCGCTGGCGGAGGCCTTCGAGACGATCGCCCGGACGGCGGAGGCCGCCGATCGTGACCCGGACGACATCCACGTGACTCCGCAGATCCTCGCGGCAGCCAGCGACGACCCGGCGAAGGCGAAGGACGTCGTCCGCGAGTTCATCGCGGGGTACGTCGGGCCACTCCCGAACTACCGGAATGCGCTGGCGGACTGGTTTCCGGACACCGCGCACGCGATCGGCGACGCATGGGCCGACGGCGGTCGGGAGGCAGCCGTGGGGGAGGTCACCGACGAGGTCGTCCTCGAGCTCGGCGTCGCCGGCACCCCGGACGACGTGCGGGCCCAGCTCGGGGAGATTCTCGATCGATCCGTCATCGACTGCCCGATCATGTACGTCCCACGCTCGGCGCCCGAGGCGATGCGCGACCGGACCATCGCGGCGCTCGCGCCGCGGGATCTCTAAGCCCGTCGCCCCAACCTTCATTTCTCGGCCTGCGGTGCTGCCTGCATGGACGTCGAAGACGTCTCGACGGAAGACATCGAGACCCCGAAGGGACCGCCCGCGGACATCGATACGCACACCGTGCGGCGCGAGGACGAGCCGGAACGACAGGTCCTCGAGGCCGATATCGGTGTCCTCGGGGCCGGGATGTCGGGGGTGACGGCGGCGCTCACCGCGGCCAAGCAGGGCCGCACTGTGGCCTTGATCGACGCCCAGCCCTCGATCGGCGGCTCGGCGGTCAACTCTATCGTGGGGACGATCATCGGCCTGTACGATCACGGGGAGGATCCCGATCAACTGACCCACGGCATCGCCGACGAGATGATCGAGGATCTCACCGCCGAGGGCTCGATGCTCGGCCGTGCGGGCGGGTACTTCAAGACGAAGATCTTCCAGTACGACGAGGTCCGCCTCGGTCGGTGGATGGAACAGCAAGTCGAGGACGCGGGCATCGACACGCTGCTCGGTTCGGTCCTCGAGGATGTGGCATTCGAGGATGGCCGGGTGCAGTATGTAGACTGTGTGAATCGGTTCGGACCCGTCCGGATCAAAGCGGACGGGTGGGTCGATGCCTCCGGGGATGCGGTGCTCACGTACGAATCCGGGCTCGAAGTCAGGGAGCCGGATGCCCCGATCTTTGGGACGCTGAGCTTCACGATCGAGAATTACGATCCGGACGCCGCGGAAGATCTCGACATCGATGCGATCCGGGAACGCCAGAGCGAGGTCAAAGAGGAGTACGGTCTGGTGCGCGAGGACGTGATCCTCGTCCATCACACCAACTCGGAGTTCATGGTGGCCAACGTCAACCATATCGAGACGCCGCTCGACCCGATGAGTTATGGGGATATGGTGTTCGAGGGTCGTCGCAAAGCGGATGCGTTTATCGATTTCCTCCAGGACGAGTTTCCGAACATTTTCGAGAACGCACGCGTGCGTTCGTACGGCGACGTCGGCATCCGCCAAACCCGATGGATCAAGAGCCGCCGACAGCTGACGGTCGACGATCTCCGTTCGGGGGTACGCCCGAACGACGCGGTCGGCCGGGCGGCATGGTGGGTAGAACTCCACGACTCCGAGGAAGAGTGGCACCTCGAGAAGTTCGACTGGGGCCACGTCTACTACCTGCCGCTTTCGATGATGGTCCCGGCCCAGGCCGACAACATCGTGGCAGCCGGACGCTGTGTGGACGCGGACCCGCAGGCGCTGTCGGCGATCCGTGTGATGGGTCCGTGCATCGCGATGGGGACGGCGGCGGCCCACGCCCTGGATCTCGCTGGTGAGGACCCCGTACATCAAGTGGACATGGACGCGCTCCGGACCCGCCTCCGGAAGAACCTCGGCGACGACTAGTCAGAACGGACGACGGCGTACCAGTTCCCCGACGACGCCTCGATGGAGCGGACGTGTAGCCGGCTATCCTCCAGTTCGGCGGCGAAGTCCGCTCGATCGTAGAGGTGATAGTACCGTTCGACGATCTCGCCGTCGGGGAGCGTCCACGGGACGTACTGATCGCGGCTCTCCTGGAAGTCGAATCGATCGGCGGTGACACTCCAGACGCTTATCAGCCCATTCCCCTGGAGGATGCGCGCGAGCTCGTCGAGGGCCCGGACCCGGTCGGCGCGTGACGGGACATGATGGAGGGTCGCGACGAACAATGCGAGCTCGAAAGTATCAGCCTGAAACGGCGGCGACACGACGTCCCCCTGCACACAGTCGACGTCGCCGGCCATCCGTTCGCTGGCGAGTACGAGCAGCGGACGGACGAAATCAAGCCCCGCGACGCGGGTCGCGACGGTCCCGAGCGCCCCGAAGTGTCGGCCGTTGGCACACCCCAAGTCACAGGCGGTGTCGACGCGCCGGCCCTCGAGGAAGGTCTCGATTTCCGGCCAGCCGGCGGTCCGGGTCGCCGCGAAATGGTCGGCGATGCGCTCGTAGGTCCGGTGAACCGATCCCCGTGTGGGCCCGTCGGACACGTATGCCAGCATCGCCCCCGGAATAAGTGCCCGTCGGTGCGAGCAGGGCGTGTCAATGCCGTTACGTTGAAGCCGCCTGATGCCATATTTTAAATTGCTCAATGAGGCGTGACTACTTCACCCTCGAAGTCGAGGACGACGGGTGGGTCGAGGAAGGGGACGATCCCCGGCGACCCACCCTCTCGATCGACTTCGAGGGCCCTGCCTCGCTCCTTCGCGACCGCATCACGGGGGAGTCCGACGCGCCCCTGGACGACGCGGACATCGACGTAAGCTTCCGGCTTCAGTCGGAGGTAGACGACCAGGAGGCCGCCGGTGTGGTCAGTGTGACCGACCGGCTGACCGGCGAATACGTCCTCGAACTCAACACGACCGCCGACCAGATCTTCGCTTTCATCCGGGCCGCCCGGGAGTTCAGCGAGCGCGCCGGGGAAGACGACCGGTACGGCATCGAGATCCGGATCGACGGCGACACAATGGTCTCCTACGAGAAGCGCACCTTCCTCGTCTATACCCAGGAAGGGAATCTCCTCCGCGAGGAGAGTCTGATCCCGAGCGGCGTCGAACTCTAAGCCCCTCCGGCGGTCATTAAGTAGCTCCCTCGTACAGCCTCCGTATGCTCCGGTTCGGCACCTCCGGTGTTCGTGGCCCGGTCGAGGACGAGGTGACCCCGGACGCCGTGGCCCGCGTCGCGCGGGCCGCTGCTGGCGAAGGTGATTCATTCGTGCTCGGATGTGATGGTCGACTGACCAGCCCCGCGCTCGTCGATGCCGCGGCCTCAGGGCTCGCCGCCGGCGGCGCGGACGTGGAGCGGCTGGGACGCGTCCCCACCCCCGCACTCGCCTTCGCCTCCCAGGGCCAATGCGGGCTCATGGTGACCGCGAGCCACAACCCGCCCGGGGATAACGGCCTGAAACTGTTCGTCGACGGCACCGGGATCACCGAGGAGGCCGAACGTCGCATCGAGGCACGGGCCGGGGATGCCCGGTCCACCGCCCCCTGGGACGACTGGGGCGAGGCCAGCCGGGGGACGATTCTGGCGTCCTATCGCCACTCGATCGAGGCGTACCTCGAACCGTTCGGTGCCGACCCGGGCGACCGGTCGGTCGTCCTCGACTGTGGGACGGGCATGGCCGCCACGGTGGCGCCGGGGCTCGTCCGGTCGCTGGGTGCCACCGTCCGGTCGCTCAACGCGGCCGTGGATGGCACGTTCCCCGCGCGGCCGAGCAAACCGACCGCGGACACCCTCGGCACCCTCCGGGCGTTTGTCGAGAGCGGGCCCGCGGACGTCGGGTTGGCCTTCGACGGGGATGCGGACCGTCTCGTCGTGGTCGACGCCGAGGGCGAGGTCGTGCACGAGGATACCATCGTGGCCATTCTTGCGACCCACTACGTCCAACAGGCATCGGTGGCCGACCCGGTGGTCGTCACCACGCCCAACGCGTCGGCTCGGATCGACGAGCGGGTTGCCGCGGTCGGCGGCCGGACCGAGCGGACCGGCCTCGGGGGGCTGCGTCGGGGGATCGATCGCGTGCGCAAGGACGCGGGGCCGGAGACCGCAGTGGTCTTCGCGGCCGAACCGTGGAAGCATCTCCACCCCGCGTTCGGCGGCTGGGTCGACGCCGTCGTCAGTGCGGGACTGGTCGTCAAACTGCTCGGTGAGACCGATCTTGCCGAGCTCCGGGCGCCCGTGCGCGAACGTCCCTACCGCAAGGCCTCGGTCCGGTGCCCCGACGAGCAAAAGGATGCCGTGATGGCGGTCCTCGAGGAGCGGCTGGGGGCGGCATTCCCCGAGGCGAGCCGCGAGGAAACCGACGGGATCCGCCTCTCGCTCCCCGGGTCGGGGTGGATGATGGTCCGGCCCAGCGGAACCGAACCGAAGATCCGGGCGTACGTCGAATCCTCCGAGGCTGACGCCGTGATCCCGCGGATCACGGGGATCATCGCGGACGCGGTGGCCGAACAGACCTGATCACCGCGCTCAGAGCTCGGACCACAGCCCGAGCGCCCGGTGGTAGGACCCGGCGGTGGCGATCCATCGCATCGCGACGAGCTTCTTGAGCATGACCGCGGGGACCCCGTCGAACACCGCGATGGGGATCCCGCTGACGTCATACGCCAGCGCGGTCTCGCCGACCGAGACGAGCGTCCCTTTCTCGTCGTACCCCCATTCCCGCAGCGGTGCATCCCGGTCGGCCGCTAGGACGTTGCGGGCGGCGACGGGCGCGGCCTGCCACGCCGCTTGGGCGGAGGCGGGCGCGATCCCGCCGGGCTGGTCGATCACGGCGGCATCCCCACAGGCGAAGATCCGTGGATCGCTCGTGCGAAGCGTGGCGTCGGCGGCGATCCGGTTGCGTTCCCGGGCGAGCGTTTCGCCGTGGTCGATCTCCCGCTCGGTTACACCGCCCGCCCACACGAGGAGGTCATACGGGATCGCCTCCTCGCCCTCGAGGACGACCGTTTCGCCGGTCGCTTCGACGATCGGCGCGCCGGTCCGGAGGGTGACCCCCTGCGCGCGGAGCGTCTCGGCCACCGCCCGCTGGATCGGCGGATCGCCGCGGGGGAGGACGGTGTCGAGGGCTTCGACCACCGTGACGTCCGCCTCCGAGCGCATGGCGGCTACTTCGCCCGCCGTCTGGATCCCCGAGAGACCACCTCCACCGACGAGGACCCTCGGGGCGTCCATCGCCCGCAAGGCCTCGTGAATCCGGACCGCGTCCGCGGCGCGCTCGAGCAGGTACGCGTGCGCCTCCAGGCCCGGGATACCGTAGAAAGCCGTGCGGGCCCCCACCGTGAGGAGGAGATAGTCGTAGCCGCGGTTCCCGTCGTCCCGCAGGGCGACCGTCCGATCCTCGGGGTTGATGGCGACCACCTCGTCCTCGAGCACGCGGGTGTCCTCGCTCGCGATCGTCCGTCGAGGGATCCGGAGCCCTTCCACGATCGTCGGCGATCGAATGGCACGGTGGATCTCGTGTTTGACCTCGTGGTACGGGTCGGGCGCGATCCAGGTCACCGCGACCGGCCGGTCTGCCGCCTGGAACGCGTCGATCGCGGCGACTCCGGCGTACCCGGCGCCGACGACAAGGACCTCGGGGGCCATCACTGCCTCCAGGTCGCCGTGTGGCGAATACAAACCCTTTGCATCGGGGGTCAGCGGGCGTAGAGAATGGCCGCGACGGCGGCCGCCCAGTCCGCGTCACCCGCGACACGCGTCGTTTCGAGGCGGATCCACGGGTCGCCGTCGATGGACGTATCGCGTCGGTCGGCCATCTCCCCCAGCATCCGCCGACACCGGGGTTCGACCTCGGTTGGGCGCTCGTTGACCCCGTGATCCTCGACGTTGATCCCGTGACCGGCTCCCAATCGGGCACCCGCCACCGCCGCGTGGACGCGGTCTTCGGGTTCGTCGCTCGCCTCCCATGCATACACCGCGGGGAAATACTCGCCCGGACGAATGGTTTCGGCGAGCGCGTCAGGTTCGGGATATCGCGTTTCCGCCGAGGCGGGCGTAATGCTCGAGACGGGGATCAGGTTGGCCTCGTGAATCCCGGCATCCTGCAGCGCCGCGTCGAATGCGGTCAGGCGGGTCGATCCGCGTCCCACGCCGCCGGTCACCAGGATTTCCCGGGCCACGGCCCCCGCCTCGAGGCGTCCCTGCATGGCCGGCCGATACGTGCGGGGGACCCAAAGCCGGTTCGATCCGGGGTGTCCGGTGGCGGAGCAACATTTAAAAGACGCTATGACAAGTTAACAAGTGCCATGATAGATCGCCTTGAGAAAGAGGTCGATATGCTCGAGCGCCACCTCGAGGTCCTCCGGATGGTAATCGAGAATGAACCGATCGGGATCGTAAAGATGTCGAACGAGACCGGCTACCCCCACCACAAGGTCCGGT
>CAZAYR010000087.1:0-10984 GCA_964489365.1 uncultured Salinarchaeum sp. | reverse complement strand
GACCGCGTCGTCCAGCGGTTCGGCGGAGATGTAAAACCGGTTGTGCCGGTTCGGCGAGATCCCCTCGACGACCTCGCTATCCTGCTGGGGGGCCTCGCGGTAGACCACGATCGGCTCCCCGGTGTGGACGGGGATGCCGTGGTTGCGCTGGATTCGGTGGGTAATGACCTCGAGGTGGAGTTCCCCCTGCCCGGAGATGAGGTGCTCGCCCGTGTCCTCGTTGATGGAGATCTCGATCGTCGGGTCCTCCTTGGAGACCTGCCGCAGGACCTCGATGAGCTTCGGGAGGTCGTCCATGCGCTGGGCCTCGATCGACTTCGTGATGACCGGCTCGGAGATGTGCTCGAGGGATTCGAACGGCGTCATCTCGACCGAGGAGACGGTCGAGCCCGCGATCGCGTCGTTGAGCCCGGTCACGGCGGCGACGTTGCCCGCCGGGACGCGCTCGACCTCCTCGCGCTCGCCCCCCATGAAGATGCCCACACTCTGGAGTCGGTTCCGGCCGACGGTCCCCGAGACGAGGTGCTCCTGGCCCTTCTCGAGCGTGCCCGAGAACACCCGCCCGGTGGCGATCTCGCCCGCGTGTGGGTCCATCGAGATGTCCGTGACCATGAAGACGACGTCCCCGTCGTCGTCGACGTCCCGCATGCTGTGGGCCAGGTCGCTGTCGGCGTCCCCGCGCCAGATCCGCGGGATCCGGCGGGGCTGGGCCTCGACCGGGCTCGGGAAGTGCTCACAGACCATGTCGAGCACGACGTCCGCCAGCGGGGTCGCGTCGTGGAGCTCCTGTCGTTGATCGCTCCGTTCCATGTCGATGATGTCCGCGAAGTCGATCCCCGTCGCCTGCATGGAGGGCATCGAGACGCCCCACTTGTAGAGCGCGGAGCCGAAGGCGACGGTGCCGTCCTCGACGGAGACCGTCCAGTCGCCGACGTCGTCCATCTCCTCGGTCATCCCGCGGATGAGTTCGTTGACGTCGTGGATGACCGTCAGCAGGCGCTCCTGCATCTCCTCGGGGCCCTCCTGCAGCTCGGAGATGAGGCGGTCGACCTTGTTGATGAACAGCGTCGGCTTGACGCCCTCGCGGAGCGCCTGCCGGAGGACGGTCTCGGTCTGGGGCATCGCGCCCTCGACGGCGTCGACGACCACGAGCGCGCCGTCGACGGCGCGCATCGCGCGGGTCACGTCACCGCCGAAGTCGACGTGGCCCGGCGTGTCGATGAGGTTGATGAGGTGGTCCGTGCCCTCGTACTCGTGGGTCATGGAGACGTTCGCGGCGTCGATGGTGATGCCGCGTTCCTGTTCGTCCTCCTCGGTGTCCATCGCGAGCTGCTGGCCGGCCGTCTCCTCCGAGATCATCCCCGCTCCTGCCAATAAGTTGTCACTTAGCGTCGTTTTGCCGTGGTCCACATGAGCTGCGATCGCGATATTGCGGATCTGCGCCGGCTGGTCCATCAGCCGAACGCACTGGTCTACGATTTTCTTCCGTCTACCCATATTGCCGCAAGCTACCGCGAGTGGATAGAAAAGGGTGATGTTTCGCCAACGGCGAGGACGAAAATTCGGCTATTGAGGCGGTGTATCGACGCAACGGGCGGATCCAGTTCAACCCGTCGGCAACGGTCACGTCGGCCAAGGTCGAAGTCCTCTGATGAGATTGGTCGATGGGTCCAAGGGTGGGGCGGGTCGGTTCAAAATAATCCCCGTCGTCCGCCGGGTGGCCCGAGTATTTTACTGATAGAGGACAGTCAGTGCCCATGCACCGTCGCAACTTCCTAGCGTACGCAGGGGCGACCCTCGGTACAGGGAGCGGCGGGTGCTTTAGTGACGATCAACAGACGGATGACGACGCGGACGAGAACGAAGTTATCTGTGAAACGGGGGATGCTGGCGCACCGATCGACGTGCAGGAGTTCCCAGGTGTCGATACGCCACCACACTCTATCGAGGAACAGGATCACGAGGACGACGATTGGAACGATCGCTACCTCGGCGAATGCATGGACACGGAGCCGTCGCTGCCCTTCGAGCAATTTGACGTGAGCGGGTTCGACGTAGCCGATGAGGCACGAATCGCGAACGATGCGACCCATTGGGTCCAAATTGCGACGAACGCCGATGAGGAGGCTCGATTCTGGGAGGGAGGTGCCCGATCGAATCAAGACGTACATTATCGAACCGAATCGATGATCCTCGTCCAGACCAACATTCATTCCGGGGACTATGGGCACGAATGGAAGCGCGTCGAACGAATGGACGGAGGATGTCATCTTCACGGGTATATTAGCCGGCCGAAACGCCCTTCGACGGACGCAACGAACCTAGCCTCCGCCGTCGCGGTCGAGCATGGCGACGAACCAATCGACGAGATCATCGTGAGCATGACCTGGAACCTGGAGACACGCTATCATTTCACGGCGGAGAATGGGCCTGTGTACCTGTGGGACGATACAGAAACGTGATCGACGAGCTCGCAAGTTTCGGCCGTTGACGGCGATTCTCCCGACATCCCGAAACGGTCAAACGCGATGCCCTCGTGGTTCACATCGATGGAGGTGCAGGTGCAGGACGGGGCGCGACCGACGCCGTTTCTCCGCGCCCGCGATGCCTTCCAGACCGAATTCGACCTCGCGCAGCCCGTCAAGATCTACGTCCGCGAGGACCCGGACGAACGGACCCGGACGAGCCACGCGGCCGACCACCACCGCCTCGACATTTCGCGGTCGGCCGCCCGTGGTGGCATGGCCCGCGAGCTGGCCCTGCACGAGTTCGCCCACATGTATCGTCACGAGGAAGGTCACGCCTCCCACGAACAGTCGACCCGGGAAGCGATCTACCTCGCCGGCGCCGGCCGCCGCATCCCCCGCGAGCGGATTCTCCAGTGTTACCAGATCGCCAACCACATGAAGGACGTCTACGCCGACGATCTGACCCTCCGGGTGACCCCCGCTAGCCGGCTGATCGCCTACCTCGAATCGAGCATCGCGTCATCGCTGGCCGACCGTCGGGGACGCTTCGTCCCGACCGGGGCTCGCCCGGCCACGCCGCCCGCCGACCACGCCATCCGGGCGGTGAATGCCGCCTTCGCGCTCGGGTTACTCGAACGACACGACGTGTTGCCGAGCGACCACCGACTCCGTGAGCTGGCGAGCGTCGTCGCGGCGAACGCGCCCCACGTGCCGTTCGAGCGCTACCGCGAGCACTTCCGCAACCTCCCACACGATCCCGATGCCAGCACCTATCGACGACGGCTCGTGGACGTCACTCGGACGTATCTCAACGAAACGGAAGAAACGACGAACGGTTAACGAGCGGCGGCCGCGACGCGCTCCTTCTCCTCTTTCTGGCCGACGGCGTAGGTCTGCACGTCGTTGTTCGAGGCGCCGACCAGTTGGGATGCGAGCGCTTCGGCCGCGCTCGTGGGCGATTTCTGGGAGGCGTTGTACGTGCCATCCGCGATGAACTTCAGGGCCTGATCGACCCGTCGCTGAGGGCTCACGTCGACGGCCTGGGGCACGGAGATCCCGCCGTACTTCAGCCGGACCGTCTCCTCGCGTGGGGCGGAATGCTCGACCGCCCGCACCAGGACCTGGACGGGGTTCTCGCCGGTGCGGTCGTGGACGAGCTCGAAGGCCTCCCGGACGATCCGCAGCGCTTGCTGTTTCTTGCCCGTGTTCGAGCCCGCTTTCATCAGTCGGTTGACGAGCCGCTCGACGATGCTGATCTCGCTTTTCTCGAACTGTTTCGAGGCGTGCCGGCCCATCGTATTGGCGACGGGCGTGACGGTGATATACCGCCGCGTACTCGGGTCGCGGTACTCGATCCCCTCGATCTCCCAGCGGCCAAACAGCAGCGCATCCGTCGCGGATTCCGTCCCTTGCGTGTCTTCCTCGGCACTCATGTTATCGCACCGGCTTCTCCTGGTTGCCGCGGACGAGTTCGATGAGGCTGACGCCGTTGACCTTCTCGACTTTGTAGTTCACGCCCGAGATGTCGCCCTTGGCGCGGCCCTTCGCCCCGCCGATCCCGGCGATGGTGACCTCGTCGTGTTCGTCGATAAAGGAGATCGCCCCGTCGCCGGGACAGAATGCGGTGACCTGCTTGCCGTTCTTGATGAGCTGGACCCGGACGCACTTCCGGATCGCGGAGTTGGGCTGTTTGGCCTCGATGCCGATCTTTTCGAGCACGATCCCCCGTGCCTGCGGTGCCCCTTCCAGGGGATCGGTCTTCTCCCGCAAGCCGCGTTCGCGGCGCGCGTATTCGGAGTCCGACCAGCGATGACGCTGTCGGTCCTTTTTCAACTTGCGCGCCGCATACTTCCCGTTCGCCATTCTTGCATAGCGTTTCCGGTGAAGCTACTTAAGGCGTGTTGTTTCCGGGATCCCCGCCTACGCGTACCACTCCGCCGGCGTAGTGTCGTACCGCGAACTCCCGTCGGCCAGCTCCTCGACATCCGCCCAGGCGAGTTCCGAGGACTCGATGGTCTCGCCATCGTAGCGCAGGAGCAATCCCACCTCCTCGATGTCGGGATCCTCGGCGGTCCCGGGGGCCGGCCCCGTCGGATCGCCGTCCTCGGTCTTGACGACCGTCTTCAGGTTCACCGGGCGTCCCCAGAGCGCGAACACGCGTTCGAGTGTCCGCTCAGCCGCCTTGAGATCGAGCATGATCCCGTTGTAGTGGTGGCCGAGCAACAGCTCGTTGCGGTTCTGGTAGTTCCCATCGAGGACCGTGATCCGGGGCTTGCCGAAGTTCGTAAACTGCAGCAGGAGTTTCTCCTTGACGTCCTCGTAATCCTGGCTCGCGACACGGAACTGCCGGTCGGCGTGGCTGTACTCGTAGGTGAAGTACTCGCCCTCACGGAGGAACTCCGGGGTGAGGAACGTCTCCAGGAACGTGACGTCGTAGTGGTTCTCGCGGACCTCCTGCATCCGCTCCCAGCCCGCCGTGTAATCGACCTCCGCGATGGCGGCTTCCAGGTCCGGATAGCGGGCCGCGTCCCCGAGATACCGGTCGATGCGTTCGAGCTCGTCGTCCTCGACGCGTTCGAGAAATCCCCGGTGACGAGGCCGGACGAGCGAGAAGTTCCGACGGGCCAACCCCTCGTAAGTGAGGACCTTCCACGGGCATCGATCGACGTCGATCTCGCCGGCCCGGGCGCGAGCCGGCGCAGCCCGGTCGACGTAGTGGTCGTCGACGTCGGCGAGGGCGTCGAGCCTGTCGGGACTGATCCGGTCGAGCGGCTCCGGTGGGGCCAGTGCCTCGCGGACGGCCTCGAAGTCGACGGCCTCGTGGAGCGTCCGCCAGGTGATCCCTTCGACCCGGAGCAGCCGCTCGAGCACCTCCCGCCGATTCGCCCGGTTCTCCACGTACTCCCAGAGCTCCATCCCGAGCGCGTACGGGTTCAGGCCCTCCGAGCCGAGCACTTTCGAGAGGTGATCGGCGTACGTGACGATCTCGTCGTCATCGGCAAACCCCTCCCCCGCCATCATCAGCGATTCGTAGTACGCCCCCCACCCCTCGTTCATCACCTTGGTCATCCGCTGGGGGGCGAAGTAGTACGCCTCCGCCCGCAGCATCTCGATGATCTCGCGCTGCCATTCCTCCATCTCCGTCGCGCGGCCCGTCTCCTGGTCGTACTGTTTCCCGTGGGTACTGAGAAAGGCGAGGACGTCCGCCTCCGGGGAGGGATCGGCACCCCCGTCGTCCCGTCGTTCCTCGAGCCACTCGTCGTCGAAGACCGCCTCCCGGACCTCGTCCCGAACGCCGAGTTCCGGCGGCTCCTCGTCGGATGCCGCTGCCGATCGCGTCTCCTCGGTCGTCGAGGCTGCCTCCCGGTGACGGTAGGCATACGATCGGTGTTGGTCGATCGTGTCCGTCAGACAGAGGACGTGGTCGATCCAGCGTTCGACCTCGTCCCGTTCGACATCCGGATCGTCCATGTATCCACGAATGCGCCGGGCATGACGGGCGACCATCGCGGCGGCGCCCGGTTCGTCGGTCCCGATGGTCTGGAAGAACTCGTTGCGCTTGAAGAAATCCGCGTGGCCGAGGACGTGCGTGATGACCGCCTTCTGATCGGCATGGGCGTTTGACTCCTGGAGGAACGCGTGTGCCGGATTGTCGTGGTTGACGATTTCGAAGGCCTTGCCCGCCCGATAGCGGTCGGCCTTGCGACGCTGGTCGTACTGCATCCCCCACCGCCAGTGGGGATACCGCTCCTGGAAGCCCTCGTAGGCCATCACCTGGTTCATCTCGTCGTGATCGACGATCCAGAATTTCACCGGATACGGATCCAGCCCCACCTTCTCGGCGAGGTGCCGGGCCTCCCGCACGGGGAGGGCCAGCGAGGCAGCGACCCGATCGGCTGAATGGTGTGTGCTCACGCCGGCACCTCCGCTTCGGGCCGCAGGATCTCCGTGATCGCCTCCAGGACGTCGTCGGCCTCGTGGACGTAACTGACGACGACATCCTCCGCGTCCTCGAAGTGGTCCTCGACCAGCCGGGCATGCCCGCCACGGGACGTCCGATCGCCGGGCGCCGTCTCGACGTAGGCGTGCAGGTTCGCGTCGATGGATTCCATCATGGGAATCACCCGATCCCGGGTGTCCGTGCCGGCGTTCTCGCTATCCCCGGCCGCGAACACGAACCGGTTCCATTCCCGCCAGGGGTACGCCTCGAGCCGATCGGCGGCCAGGTCATACGCCGAGGAGATCCGCGTGCCCCCGCCGGAGGAGATCCCGAAGAACTCCCGGCGTTCGACCGTCCACGCCTCCGCGTCGTGGGCGATATAGATGAATTCGGCGTGGTCGTACTTGCCCTGGAGATACCAGTCCAGCGGCGAGAACGTCCGTTCGACCAGCTCGCGTTTTCGTTCGCGCATGCTCCCGGAGACGTCCCGGATGTTCACCACGACGACGTTGCGCTCGTACTCCTCGATCACCTCGGGATGCCGATAGCGCTCGTCCTCGCGGCGGAAGGGCACGTGATCGACCCCATCGCGCCGGATGCGCTCGGCGACGTCCGGCTGGTCGTGGGCGGCGACCAGAGCCTCGATACTGGGCCAGGCTGCCCGTTCGGAGGCGGGGATCGATGCGTACGCCTCGTCCAGCCACGCCCGGGAGACGGGGATCCCTTCGTCCCGGGCCCACCGGAAGGCCCGGTCCGGCCCGACGTCCTTGACTTTGAGCAGTTCACGCACGAAGGCCTCGTCGAAATCCATCGCCAGTTTGCGCTTGAGCGCCTCGACGAAGAGGTGGCGGAGATCGAGCATGCTCTCGGGACCCGCCCGGGCACGATCCGTGAACGCCCCCTCGACGCGCTCGATGACCTTCTTGCCCTTGGGTTCGAGCTCGAGGCCGAGCTCCTCGTCGAGGGCCTCGGCGAACTCCTCGGGGTCCATCTCGTAGTAACTGTGTTCCCCGCCGCCGTCGCCCGGCTCGCCGTCCTCCTCGCCGGGTTGCCCGGGTTCTACCGGATCGCCGACGTCGGCATCGCCACGCCCCACTCCACCCCGGTCGCGGACATCGTACCGGAACTCGGGCAACTCGACGAGCTTGATGGGGATCTGGGCCCCGTCCTCGCCGCTCGCGCTCATGTCGCCATATTCGATGAACTCGCGGAGGTCCTGCCGGCGGTCCTCGCCGACCTGCCGAAACCGATCGAGATCGTCCTTCAAGCCCATGCAGTCCCACCCCCGGCCGGGTTATGCATCGCCACCCCACCCATGCTGGCGTTCCTCCAAGACCCGCCGACTCGTCAACTCGGCCGAGGCCGGGGAATAGCCCATGCGCTCGGCCATCACGTCGATCGTCGCCGACTTCACGGACGCGGTCTCGGTCCCGTCGGGCGGATCCGGCCACTGACGGGGGTCGAAATCCTCGAAGACCCGGTCGACGTCGTCCCACGAGGAATGTTCCATGAGCTTCGCGATCGTCGGGATTTCCGAGAGCGCCACATCGCCCACCGTGAAATCTTCGTCGCGCTGCTCCCAGGCGTACCGGTTGAGCGCGTTGATCACGTGGCTCCGCCGGAACGCCTCGACCGGCTCGCCGGGCGCATCGCCGTCGTACGCGTCCTCGGGAAACCGACCGAGCTGCTCGACCTCGACGAGTTTCATTTTGAGGGGATCCGGTTCGACCTCGGCGCCGCGCGCGTCGACGATGGTCTCGTCCGTGCCCCAGGCGTAGACGTGTTCGACGTACTCCTCGATGGTCGACGCGTCGACGCGGTGATCGTGCAGGATCGCCTCGAGGACGTCCTCCTCCTGCCGGTCACGGACGTAGTGTTTGACCGGAACGACGCGCTCCTCGTATTCCTCGCGCTCCCGGGTCGAGAACACCGGGGCCTGCCCGAGCTCGTCGGCCATCCGGTCGAGCACGTCGTCCGGCAGGAGGACATCCTCCACCGCCAGCGTCGGGTGGTGGCGATCCCGCGGGCTCTGCATGAGTTCCGCGATGATGTCGCGGGTGTAGGTCACGGGGATCCCGAACGTGCCATCGGCGTCCCCCTCGATCGCGAAGTCCTCGAGCGCCAGGCGTTCGTCCCCGGCGAAGTGATAGCCACGATCGTACAGGAGGGCTTTGTCGACCAGATCGAGGGCGCTCGGGAGATCCGCGTCGTCGAGCCGGGTCAGCACGGCGAACATCGCGGCCGCCTCGATGGTGTGGGGAGCGAGCTCCCTGGCGACGACGCCGTCGATCGCGTCCCGCACGTCGATGCGCACCGGCGCCCGGATCCGGTCCTCGAGCTCGGCGTACGTCTCGGCGGTCCAGACCGCGGTCTCGCCCGTGAGTTCACGCCGGAGCAATTCGGCCTCGAGACTGAGGTTCGTGAGATACCGGAACTCGTGCTTGTCGAGTCGCCGCTTGAGCGCCTTCAAGGGGTCGGCACCGCCGGCGTCGGCGTGCTGATCGAGTCGGGCCTCCAGATCGGGGTTCGAAATGATGAGCAGCTGCGTGTCGACGGTCATCTCGATGCCCGTATCGAGCTTGACCCGCGCTTCGTCGGGGACGGTCAGGAGCCGCTGGAGGAGGTCCGCGTGCTGGGAGGCGTCTTCAACGATCGTCAACACGCCGTTACCCTGCGAGAGGATCCCGTCATAGCTGAACGCCTGCGGGTTCTTGCGCCCACGCGAATCCAGGTCGCGCAACATCCCGTGCATCCAGGTGCCGACGAGCCGTTCCTTGGCCGCCCCCTCGTCCTCGGCGTGGAGCACGCCGATACCCCGGCCGACGTCGACGACGTAGTTGGTCACCTGGAGATGGTCCGTACCGGTGATCTTCGAGAAGAGCTCGTCAGTCCCCCGGCGCTCGTAGTGATCCGCGAGGTGCTCGAAGGCCTCCCGGGAGAAGGGGTCGAGTTCGCCCTCGAGCCGGATGTCGACGTGATGGTCGCTCGTCCGGTTGAGTTCGTCGAGGAGGTCCTGGCGGACATCCCGCGGGAACACCATGAGCGGATGGACCTGGACGGGACTCTCGTACCAATCCTCCCCGCGGGGCCGGGTACTTCCCGGCGGGTCCCCGTAACTCATCCCCCCGTGCCCGGTGAGCGTCGACACGTTCCACTGGAGCGTATACCGGCGCCCGTCCGGCGTCTTCGAGTACTCCCGCAGCCCGTTGATGAGACACCGTTTGAGCTCCGATTTGCCCGTCGCGGTCGGGCCGGCGATCCAGATGATCTTCTCGTGTTTGCCACGGCCGGCCGAGATCGACCGGAGATCGTCCACGAACGCGTTTAACACCCGCGTGTTGCCCTGGATGGCGTGCTCGCCGTCGTTGTAGGGATCGTCGAAGAACCGGTAGCGTTCGAGCTCCTCGCCCCGCTCGACCACCGTCCGCGTCCCGGCCGATTCGATAGCCGCGAGGAGATATTTGCTCGCGTGGGCGGCGATCGCGGGTGTCTCGAAGACGGCCTCGACGTAGGATTCGAGGCTCATCGGCTCCTCGTGGGCGTCAGCGAGTTGGCGGTCGGCGGCCTCCCGGTAGGATGCTCCCGTGGCGGTCCGGTGGCGATCCGACATCAGTCCTCGAGCTCCTCCCGGGCGACCTCGGCCCCGGCGAACTCGAGGACCTCCTTGGCGCCCTCCTCGGAGTAGCCCTGTTCGACCAGGGCGTCGATCCATGCGGTCCGCTCGCCGTCCGGTTCGCCGTCGTCCGCCGAGACCAGCGCGGAGAAGTTGATGTTGTGTTTCTTGTCCTCCCAGAGTTTGCGTTCGAGCGCCCGCCGGAGCCGCTCGTTCTCCTGGGGTTTGAACGTCTCGCCCTCCCGGGCCCGCCGGGAGACCCAGTTCGAGATCTCCTGGCGGAACCCGCGCATCCGGTCCTCCGGAATGTCCAGTTTGTCCTCGACCGAACGCAGGAAGGTCTCGTCGGGCTCCTGTTCCTGCCCCGTGAGCTCGTCCTCGACCGTATCCTCGTCGATAAAGGCCATGACGTGGTCCATGTACTTCTCGCCCTGGCGTTCGAGTTCCTCGACGTCGTAGGCCAGCGCGTGGCGGACGTCCTCGATCGCCCGTTCCTTGTACTCCTCCCGGACGAGCTCCAGATACCGGTAATAGCGCTCGAACCGATCGGACGGGATCGAGCCATGGTGCTCGAGGTTCTCCTCGAAGTAGTTGAACAGGGTGAGCGGCGAGAGGTAGCCGCGATCGCGGTGTCGCGAGTCCATGATGGCCTCGGCGATTTCGTCGCCGATGAACCGGGGGGAGATCCCGGCCATGCCTTCGCCGATCTCGCCCACCTCGTCGGCCTCCTCGCGGAGTTTTTTCACGTCGATATCCTCGCCTTCGTCGAGATCGCCGTTGTACGCCTTGGCCTTCTGGAGGAGACTGAGCTCCCCCGAGTCCGGCTCCTCCAGCCGGGTCAGCACGGCGAACAGGCCGGCCATCTCGAGGACGTGGGGTTCGATGCTGATGTCGTAGACGTCGGCATTGTTGAGGAGCTTTCGGTAAATCGCCGACTCGGATGCGTACTCGAGCACGTAGGGG
>CAZAYR010000086.1:0-11000 GCA_964489365.1 uncultured Salinarchaeum sp. | reverse complement strand
GATCAGGATGATCGACATGTTCCGTCGCGCCGCGATGTAACTCACGATGCCCCCGAGGCCGCCGGCAATCGCGACCGCCATGAGCAACGTCACCCACGGGCTGAGGCCGGTGGATTCGGCGAGTACGACCGTCGAGTACCCGCCCACACCCGCGAGGCCGCCGACGAACAGGAACAGTTGGTCGGTATGGCCGAACACGACGTTCAAGCCGATTGTGAACAGCGCGAACGAGGCCATCAGGGTGATCATGCGCAGCTGCGGGCGGGACGTCGCAATCAGGGGTAGGAGGCCGAAGAAGAGGCCGATCACTGCCACCCACCCCAGTTCGTCGCGATCGAAGAATCCGCCGTCACCGACCACGTTCATAGGGCTTCCTCCTTTTTGATCGCGACCGTCACCATCACTGCGCCGAAGAGGATGATCATGGCGACGTACGAGCCGATAAAGAAGTTCGCGTAGCTGAAGACGATCCCGAGCCCGACTCCGGCGGCGATCGTCCCGCGAATGTCACGAACCCCGCCGACGATCGAGACGATCAGCGCGAAGACGGTCAACCGGAACGCCGAGGAAACCGAGATCGTCGTCCCGATCCCGTAAAGCAGGCCGGCGATGCCGGCGAGGATCCCGCTCAGGACGAAAATGAGGCTCCGCATCGCCCGGACGTTGACGCCACACAGTTCGGCGCCGGTCTCGTTGATGGCGATGGTCCGGGCGGCGCTTCCCACGTACGTCCGGTTGAGGAAGAGAAACAGCGCCGGAATGACGAGCACGCCGACGGTAATATTCATCAGGCTCGAGCCGCGAATCAGGGCGTCACCGATCTGGACGCTCTCGAATCCGCCGGGGAGACCCATGCTCCCGACGTACCGCATCAACATCAGCCCCTCGAGGGCCAGGAGGAGCCCCACCGTGACGAAAATCGCGACGAGGATGCGTTCCTCGCCCTCGGAGCGGTACACGCTCGAGAGAATGATCCGGTCGATCGCCAGACTGAACACCCCCATGAACACCAGCGAGACGACGATCGCCGGATAGATCCCGAACCCCCAACCCACGACTTCGAAGGCCGCGGCCGCACCGATGACGGCGAGGACCCCCTGGGAGAGGTTCAGCACCTCACCCATGCCGAACACGAGGGTGATACCGGCCCCGAGTAACGCCCAGAGCACGCCGAGACCGATCCCGTCGATCGTGATTTCGACGATCGTCACCAGCGATACCATGTATCCCGAAAGGAGCGGGCGAGTTATTTATTCCCACTCATCGGGATCAAGCGGATCGAACGGGTCGCTGACGTTGAGAACCTCGACGCCGTACGGCGCATCGGGATAGAAGGACGGGGGCTCCCCGGTGAAGGCTAACGCGGCCAGACGGACCTCCGTGAGCTCGCCCCATTCGGTGTACTCGAGCGGATAGGGGAGGATACTTTCGAAGCGCATGTTGCTGATCGCATCGCGCACGGCCACCGGGTCGGCTTCGCCGGCTTCCTCGACGGCGGCGGCGACCTGCTTGCCGATGACGTAGCCGATCGCGGTGAACGGGTCGAAGTATTCACCGGTCTCCTCGTAGTACCGTTCGCCGACCTCGACGTAATCGTCCGCGGTCGGGTCGGGGGCGTGAATTTGCAGGATGCCTCGGTCGATATCATCGCCGAGGGCGTCGTAGAACAGCGGGAACGGATCGCCGGGCCCCGACGCGTACTGGGGTTCGAGGCCGAGTTCCCACATCTGCTGGATGATCGTGTGGATCCCGACCGGATGTCCGTTGATGTCCATATACTCGACGTCGTCGGGCATCGCCCGCAGCTGGCTCGAGAAATCGCTCGCGCCGATGGGAGCGCTCTCGACGGTCGTGTTGAGCCCATCCATTGACTGGATGAACTCCTCGATCCCCTGCTGGTAGGAGAACCCGTACGAGTACTCCGCGAAAATCGCGCCGTAGTTTTCGATGCCCTCCTCCTCAATGAGCTCGGCCACGGCGCCTGCGTAATACGGCGCACCGGCGGCACCCACCCGGAATACGTATCGCGTATCTCGCGTAAGCACCGAAGGCGAAGACCCCTGGATCGGCAGCAACGGGACTTCCAGTTCCTCGGCCTCTTCGCGCGCCCGGATCGTCGTATCGCTCAGGACGGGACCGGTGATGGCCACTGCTCCCTCGTCGGCGAGTCGCCCGAAGGCGCTGGCCGTCGGTTCCGGGGAAGATTCGTTGTCCTCGGTCTGAATCACGAACTCGCGCCCGTCGAGCAATCCACCGTCTGCATTGATCTCATCGGCGGCGAACTGCAGTCCTCGCTCCGCAAAGGGTCCATAGGTGCCAACATTCCCCGAAAACGGGATGGCAGCGCCAAGGATGATCGGCTCGCCGTCGCCGTCATCGTCGCTGTCCCCGTCGGTGTCGTCGGCATCCGAGTCACCGTCGGTATCCCCGTCCGTGTCGCCGTCTGTGTCGCCGTCGGTATCGGTATCGCCGTCCGTGTCGCCGTCGGTATCGGTATCGCCATCCGTGTCGCTATCGCCATCGTCATCGCCGTCGTCGTCACCGAGACACCCGGCGAGCGGGCCGGCGGCAACGCCGGTGCCGAGCAGTTTCAGGTAGGTGCGACGTTTGCGAAGGCTCTTACTCGGATCCATGTGCACTGTACAAGGTCCGACGCCATATTAAACGTTACCGACACTTCGGGGCAAATGGGCCGTGCAAGGCCGGGCATCCAATGGAATATCACCGGCTCGCAAGCTGGTTTCACGGTCGGGCAAGGAAACGATCCGGAATCGTCTCCCCACTACGCCAGGCCCTGAGGTGCCGGGTCAGATGCGAGATCGTCTTCTCCCGATCGGCGGCGGTCATGCCGCCCACGTGCGGCGTCACGACCACGTTATCGAAGGCAAGCAGTGGGGAATCCGGGCCCAGCGGCTCCTCCGCGAACACGTCGAGGCCGACCGCCCCGATCGTCCCCGTCTCCAAGGCCGAGACGAGGGCGTCCTCATCGAGCACGGGGCCTCGCGACGTGTTGACCAGGATCACGTCGTCCGGCATTCGCTCGAGGGCATCTTCGTCGATCATGCCCACCGTCTCGTCGGTCAGCTCGGGCGTGAGGAACACACACCCGCTCTCGGCGAGGAGCTCCTCGAAAGAGCTCGAGATGGCGTTGACCAGTTCGCCATCGATCGTCGGGATGTAGGGGTCGTAAAAACGGACCTCGGCCTCGAATCCGTGCAGGAGCTTGGCCAAGCGTTTGCCGACGTTTCCCAGTCCGACGATGCCGATCGGCCTTCCGGAAATCCGTGTCCCGAGGGGCATCTCGTCCCGCCAGCGCCCCGATTCGATCAGCCGACGGCCTTCGGGATGCCGCCGAGCCGTCGCCAGCATCAGCCCGAGCGCGTGTTCGGCGACCGAGAGCGCGTTGTATCCGGGTGTATACGTCACCGGCACACCCAGTTCCCGAGCCGCCGCCAGATCGATGTTGTCCGTGCCGGTGCCGAGTTTCCCGATAATCTCGAGGTCGATGTTCGCAAGAACCTCCCGCGTGACGGTCACCCGGGAGGTGGTAACGAGGATATCAACGCCCGCAAGGGCCTCGACGAGTCCCGCGGGGTCGCCGGGGACGCCGACCGTAACGTCCCATTCCGCCGGCAGGCCGTCCCGTACCGCCTGGATGGGGGCGATATCCTGATCGACGATGACGCGTACCATGACGGCCGGGGATGGAGCGGGCCTCCGCCTGAGCGTGTCGGTCTCGGCCTGGTCGAACCGTCCGTTACTCGTCCTTGACCACCTGGAAGCGGTGCCCGTCGGGATCACGGAAATTCGTGATCCGGCGACCCGTCGCCTCGACGTCGTACGGACCGACGATGTGATCGACACCCTCCTCCTCGATGTGGTCGGTGAACGCGTCGATGTCGTCGACACTCCACGCGATGTGGTTGATGCCGGGGACCTCCTCGCCTTCGACCTCGTGAATCTCGAAGAGCGGTCCCTCCCGGTCGCCCCCGGGGACCAGCTCGTAGGATTCCCCGTGGTGTTCGGTCTGGCGGTGCTCCTCGTAGCCGAGTTTCTTCAGGAATTCGACGGTCTCGGCGGCGTCGCTCGCCTCGATCTCGATGTGATCAATTTCACCGATCATTGGCGAAAATCGCCGGAGTGCGATGAAAAAGTCTTCGAAAGGGCCGTTCGGGCGGGCTTAGCGCTCGTCCTGGATGTACGGCGCCGGCGCGACGGTCGCGCGAATCTCCTTCATGTCGTGGCGTTCGACCATGCGGCTGTCGTTGCCGGCCGGGTCGCCCCACGTCAGCGTGACCTCGGTGCCGGGCTCGGCGTAGTCGGTGTCGATGACGGCCAGCGAGAGCATCTCCTTCTGGTTCCAGACGTAGCTCTTGTCGGTCGACACGCCGACGACCTCGCCGTCAGCCTCGACCGTGTCGTAGGGACAGGCGGACCACCGGGGATGGGGGAGATCGAGGAACTTGTAGGATTCACCCTCGGTAAACAGGGAGGCGAAGACGTCGAGGATGTCCTCCTCGTTCCACTCGAGCGTGACCTTCGTCCGCTGGGGGTTCTCGAGTTCGGCCTCGATCGCATCCTTCCCGACGAAGTCGTGATCGAGGTTGATGATGTGCTCGAAGCCGAGTTCGACGGGCGTGAAGTAATAATCCGTGATGTCGTCGGATTCGAGGCTCCCGCCGATCGAGAGAATGCCGTCGCCGGCGGTGAGCCATTCGCGGTAATCCTCCATGTGATCGTCGAAGATCGCGGGCACGACCAGCGGCACCCACCCCAGCACGATGTTCGGCGTCTGGTAGGCGGTAGCGCCGACCCGGACGATCCCGTGGTCCTCGCCGGCCTCGAGGATCGCGGATTTGACGGTCTGTTTGTCCGCGTAGTCGCCCCAGAACTCGAAGCCGGGCGCGCCCGCCATGCCGTGGCGCAGGAGGTTGACCTCGACGCCGTCGATCGTGGCCGGGCCGAAGTTAAAGAAGCCCAGCTCGGGGATCTCGTCGTCGACGGCTTCCTCCATGACGTTCAGCGCCTCCGGGCCCTGGACCTGGAACCGGAAGTTGGTCGGATCGTCGCCGGTCTGGACGGGCCGCTTCTGGATCTCGCCCTCGAGGTCCCAGTCGCCCGTCTCGATCTGGTACTGCAGCCAGTTGTGCGCCGAGGCCGCACCGACGCTCATGAACTTCCCGTCGTCGAGATGGAAGAGGATGGCGTCACCGATGAAGTTGCCGTCTTCGTTGGCTGCCACGAGCTGCTTTGCCTTCCCCGGCTCCGCGTTGTCGTAATTGTTGACCGTATACGTCGAGTAAAACTCCAGGGCGTCGGGGCCTTCGACATAATGGTCCGTCATGTGATAGGACTGATCCATCAGTCCGCAGGTCTCGGCCCAGGATCGCTGTTCCTCGATCCAGTGGGTGTACTCGTCTCGCACCTTGGTAAAACGACCGACCCCGAGATCCCGCATAAGTTCGACCGGACCGCCCGCCGCCTGAACCGCTTCTTCCATACTGTCGCTAAACGACCATGATCTCCCGGACATGTTGAAATCTCGTTTGAAGGGTCAGTCCATCCGCATTTATACCTTCCGTAGTGCGGTAGAATGCGGGCGGTAGCGGCGCTATCCGGCGTCCTCAGTGAGCGCCATCCGGTCCAGCTTGCCGGTGGCCGTGCGGGGCAGCTGCTCGCGGATGAAGTGATACTCGCGTGGCCGTTCGAACCGGGCGATGTCGTCGCTCTCGAGACACCACTCGTCGAGCTCCTCCTCGGACAGGTCCGGATCGTCCGTGGAGACGTGGGCGGTGACCTTCTCCCCGAACTCCTCGTCCTCGACGCCGATCACTGCCGACTCGTTGACGTCGGAGTGCTCGTTGAGCCGTTCCTCGATGGGACCGGGGTAGACCTTGATCCCCTTGGACTTGATCATGAAGTCGGTGCGTCCTTCGAGATAGTAGAAGCCCTCCTCGTCCTGGTAGCCCATGTCGCCGGAGTACCACCAGCCGTCCTCGAAGGCGTCCTTGGTCTTCTCGCTGCGGCCCCACGCCCACACCGGGCTATCCGGGGCCTTGACGGCGAGCTCGCCGATCTCGCCGGGCGGCAGCGTGTCCTCGTAGGACCCGTCCGGATCGATCACGCGGATCTCCACGCCCGGGACGGGTTTGCCGACGGTTTCGATCCGTTCCTCGACGAGCTCCTCGTTGGTCACGTAGGTCGCGAAGGCCTCCGTGGCGGCGTAGCAGTTGCGGACGGTCCCACAGACGTTCGCGCGAAGCCGTTTGACGGTCCGGGCGTCCAGCACTTCCCCCGCCGAGACGATCGCCTCGAGGCTCTCGAGATCGTAGGTGTCGAACGTCGGGGCATCCAGCATCTCCCGCCACATTGTGGGAACGAGCATCGCCGAGGTGAGCTCCTTCTCGTCGATCAGTGCGAGATAGTCCTCGGGATCCCATTGCTGGAGGAAGTACGTCGATGCCCCCGAGAGCAAGGCCGGGAGCGTGGCCGAGTACCACGCCGCGAAGGAGGGGGTGAGGATATGGGCCTGTCGCGACGAGCGGTTCAGTTCGAGGATGTCGGTCAGCACCTGGGCACGCATGTACAGTCCGCGGTTCGTGTGGCACCAGCCCTTCGGCTGGCCCGTGGTCCCGGAGGTCCACATGATCACCGCGATGTCGTCCTCCCGCACCCGGACGTCCGGTGGTTCCTCGTCCTCGTCGGCGACGAGCTCGTCGTAGGACGTCTCGGCTTCGTCGACCGGGGCGTCCGTGTTCACGAGGAGCTCAGGGGCCGGAGCGACCTTCTCCTCGATCTCTTCGTGGTAGAACTCGGCGGTATGCTCGTCGACAACGAGCACTCGCGGGTGGATCTGGTTGATCGAGTACGCGATCGTGTTCGGCGCCGCGCGGACGTGGAAGTTCGAGGCGATGCCGCCCGCCTTGAGCGCGCCGTTCCAGAGGGCGGTGTGCTCGATTCCGTTCTCGCACAGGAAGCCGATCCGGTCGCCCTGGCTGAGCACGTCGTGAAACGCGTTGGCGGCACGGGTGCTGACCGTGTCGAACTCCGCCCAGGTGAGGGTCTTCCCGTCGATCCCATCCCCGAACGCGATCCCCTCGGGGTTGTCCTCGGCGATCATCGCCGAGAAGTCCTTGACGGCGGGGAGGTGGACCGTGGTTTCCTCGTGCATGTCCGAACACCGGTGTGCGCCGCTCTTATAGGTTGACAAACCGTTCCGTCGTGCCGTCGACGGGGCGATCTGTCCCATCCCGTGAGAAAGGTTTACCAGTTTTACAAGATAACGTTAGCCGACGCATGGCTCAGCAACTGCAGCCCGACCTGACCACCGAGACGGATTGGCCGATGTACATCGACGGCGAGTGGACCCGGCCGTCCGATGCGGGCACCCTGGAGGTGAGCAATCCGGCGACCCAGGAGACCTACGCGGAGGTCCCGGCGGCGACGACGGACCGCGTCGACGAGGCCTTCGCCGCCGCCGAGGAGGCCCAAACGGAATGGGCGCAAACGCCTCCCCAGGATCGTGCGGGGGTCGTCGCCGAGGTGCTCGAACAGATTCACGAACACCACGACGAACTGGTCGATATCATCGTCAACGAGACCGGCAAATCCTATCTGGCCGCCGAAACCGCCATCCACATCGCCGAAGGCCACATCCAGTATGCCTCGAGTTACCCATTCTGGGAAGGTGGTCGTCACGAGAACTCGACGATCCCCGGGAAGGAGAACATCGTCGAGCGCGAGCCCGTCGGGGTCGTCGCCGCGATCGTCCCGTGGAACTTCCCGTTCAACCTGACGTTGCGCATCATCCCTCACGCGATCGCGCTCGGCAACAGCGTCGTGCTCAAACCGGCCCCCGACACGCCGGTCACGGGTGGCGCCGTCATGGCCTACCTCTTCGAGGAGGCCGACCTCCCGGACGGCGTGTTAAATGTCGTGACCGGCCACGACGAGGAGATCGGCGACCACATCTCCGGCCATCCCGTCCCGAACGTGATGTCCTTCACGGGCTCGACCGAGATCGGCAAACGGGTCGGCAGCCGGGCGGCCGAGCAGCTCGCCTATCCCGCCCTCGAGCTCGGCGGGAACAACCCGCACATCGTGCTCGAGGACGCGGATCTCGAGTATGCGGTCGATGCGGGCACCTTCGCGACCTTCGTCCACTCCGGGCAGGTCTGCATCTCGATCAACCGGCACCTCGTCCACGAGTCCCTCTACGACGAGTACGTATCGATGATCACGGAACGGGCCGAGGACCTGCCCACCGGAAACCCGCTCGAGAACCCCGACGTCATCGTCGGGCCCGTGATCAACGAACGACAGCGCGATCAGATCCTCGAGTTCATCGACCGTACCGTCGATGCGGGCGCCACGCTCGAGACCGGCGGCGGTCACGAAGACCTCGTGGTCGAACCGACGGTCCTCTCGGACGTGAGCAACGACATGCCGCTTGCCTGTAACGAGCATTTCGGGCCGGTCGCCCCGGTCATTCCGTTCTCGGACGAGGACGAGGCCGTCGAACTCGCCAACGACACGCGGATGGGCCTCTCCGGGTCGGTCCACAGCGAGAACGTCGACCGGGCCCGGCAGGTCGCCGACCGGATCGAGACCGGGACGATCCACATCAACGACCAGCCGATCAACGACGAGGCCCACGTTCCCTTCGGCGGGGTCAAGGAATCCGGGCTCGGCCGGTATAACGCGAAGGAACTGATGCGGGTGCTCACGCGGACCCGGTGGACGTCGATCCAGCACGAGCAGCGCGAGTTCCCGTTCTGAGATTGGGGGTTACCGTTCGTCCCGGAGGGTGACGAGCGCGTCGAGCGCGACGACGCCCTCCTCGTTCGCGAGGAGGGGGTTGACGTCGACCTCCGCGATGGCCTCGTGCTCGGCGACGAGGTCGCCGACCTGCCGAACGGCTTCCGCGAGGGCGTCGAGATCGGCCGGCGGTCGGCCCCGATAGCCCTTGAGGAGGACGACCGACTGCAGGGCCTCGATCGCGGATCGCGCGTCCGCCGTCGAGAGTGGCGCGAGTCGGTGGCTCGTGTCCTCGAACACTTCAGTAAAGACACCGCCGAGGCCGACCAGGACCGCCGGGCCGAACGAGCGATCGCGGACGCCCCCGACGATCAGTTCCGTGCCCGCCTCGGTGTCGAGCTGGGCTTCCACCAGGACCCCGGCGTCGATCCCCTGCGCATCGGCCGCCGAGAGGATCTCCTCGGCGGCCGTTCGGACCGCTTCCTCGTCCGTGAGTCCGACCTGCACGCCGCTGCCGTCGGCCCATTCGGTCTTGTGTTGGACCTGAGGGGACGACACCTTGGCAACGACGGGATAGCCGATCCGGTCGGCCTCGGCGACGGCCTCCTCGACCGACGTCGCGACGCCGTGATCGGTGACCGGAATCCCGCGATCCGCGAAGAGTTGCTTCGCCTCGGCCTCCGTCAGCGCCGATCGACCCTCGTCGCGGGCCCGGTCGATGACCTCGCTCGCACTCATTGGTCCTCACCTCCAGTGGCCGTCCGATACTGACGGACGAGCGCGGAGGCCGCGTCCGCCGTGCGTTCCGGCGTCGTGTAGGTCGGAATCCCCAGATCCCGCACGGCCTGGAGGTCCTCCTCCATCACGTGGTCGATGCCGCCGGTCCCGAAGACGACGGGCTTGTCGACGTCCTCGAGGATGCGACCGAACTCCTCGAGTGGGTACCCGAGCCCGATTTCGTGGAGCTCGAAGACGATCAGGAGATCGACGTCATCGTCGTGGGCCACGACCTCGACGATCTCCCCGAATTCGGGGGAGGGGCGGCCGGTGTCGACCGGATTCTCCGTGAACGTGATCCCCGGGAGGAGTTCGGAGACCTCCGCCTGCGTCTCCGCGCGCAACTCGGTCAGCGACGCGTCAATGCGCTTCAGGCGGTCGGCGATGATGATGCCCGGTCCGGCCTGCGCGGTCACGATGGCCGCCCGTTCGCCCTCGGGCATCGGGCAATCCGCAAGGGCGGCGCCGGCGTCGAACAGCTCCATGATCGAGTCGACGGAGACGACCCCGTGCTGGGTGAACCCGCCCTGGTAGAGCTCGTACGAACCCGTGAGCGCGCCGGTGTGGGATTCGGCGAACTCGCCGACGTCCTCGCGGCCGGCCTTGTACGCGGCCACCGGGGTGTCCGCGGCCTCGCAGGCCTTCAGCAACCCGCGGGCGTCGTCGACACCCTCGATGTAGAGGACGATGGCGTCGGTGGATTCGTCCTCGTCGAAATAGGCGATGGTCTCCTCGAAGCCGAGGTTCGCCCGGTTGCCGAGCCCGACCATCGCGGACACGCCCCGGCCCTCGTTCGTCGCGAGGACCGACAACTCGTGGCCGACGCCCCCGCTTTGGGAAATGACGGCGATGTTGTCCGACTCGACCGGGTCGATCCCCGCGATAAACGTGCCCCAGAGGTCCTTTTCGGGGATGAAAAAGCCGTTCGTGTTCGGGCCCAGCAGGACGATATCGTGTTTGTCGGCGACGTCGACCAGTTCGGCCTGTTGGTGTTCGCCCTCGTCGTCGGTCTCCGCGAAACCACCGGCAAAAATCACGGCTGCGCCGACCCCTGCCTCCCCGCACTCCTCGAGCACGCTCGGGACGATGGGTGACGGCACCGCGATCATCGCGAGATCCAACGGACCGTCGATATCGGACACGGATTCGACGATCGGTTCGTCGAAGAGCTCCCCGTCCGAGGAGGGGTTGACCGGATAGGCCGGCGCGTCGTACGCGGCGACGTTTTTCATCACTTCATACCCCAGCTTCCCAGGGGTCGTCGAGGCCCCGACCACCGCGATGCCGCTGGGATCGAACAGCTTCTCCAAATCCATGTGTGGGAGGGTCAATGTGGGCAGATATAAAGCCGGCTATGGGCGGGCGAGCGCGGCTCCCGGCAGGGATTAGTAGCGGGAGAAACGCCGATCCAGAAATTGCGATAGTTACCTAGGCCGACGTGCGCGCTCGGTACCGATCGCGAGCCT
>CAZAYR010000085.1:0-11192 GCA_964489365.1 uncultured Salinarchaeum sp. | reverse complement strand
TGTAGTGGCCTATCATACGACCCTGTCACGGTCGTGACGCGGGTTCAAATCCCGCTTCGGGCGCCTCTTCCGTTCTTGATCACGCGTCCGGGTCGTTGTTCCCCGCACGTTCGGGGGTTCCTCTCGACGTCTGCCCGACGTCGCTGATCGCCGGTTCTCCGAATCGCTCCGGGACCGCGACTGGATGTCGACGGTCTCAGGCACGTCGAAATGGGTACCGCCACCCGACTCGCGCCCTCGAGATCCAACACCGCGCCGGTCGACCCCCGTCAGGCCGCCTCTTCGATGACCGTCCGGAATTCCTCGCTGGTCATCTCGATCAACGAATACCCCTCCGGCAAACGCTCGCGGGTCACCGATGCAACCTCCTCACCGTCCACGATGATGTCCCACTCTCGGCTTTCGATATCGTAGCAGACGAGCATGATGTCCGCTCCGAGCTCCTCCTGCATCTCGGCCTTCATCCGGGGGTAAATCACGTCATCTTCGAACCGAGGCGGCCGGTACGGACGAAGATCGTACCGCCGATGTTCCTCGATGGCGTCCTGCCACCATTCGGGGAGGGTCGAGATGTCGACTTCTTCGTAGGGATCTTCGTCGTCCGCCCCCGGGTCACGTTCGGAAAGCTTCGCGATTTCGTCGCCCGTCTCGGTCATCGGTCGACATTGATGTGGGCGATACACAACTGTTGTGCTCGACGGGAGACGGTTGCGATCGATGACGGTGGCTCGAGCGAACGAGGAGGACGTGCGACCACGCCGTCCCGGCGATTACACCAGGACGAAGACGTCGCCGTTTTCGACCCGCGTGTCGTATTTCGGGACGCGCAGGCTCTCGTCCTGGACGTTCTCGCCGGTGACGATATCGTACTTCCAGGCGTGCCAGGGACACGAGATCAGCTGGCGCTCCTCGTCGTAGACCCACCGGTCGCCCTCCGTGGTCGCATAGCCGGTAATCGGTCCGTCACAGAGCGGCCCGCCCTGATGGGAGCAGTAGTTCAGCACCGCATGGTAGTCGCCGTCGATCTTGAAGACGGCAATCTCGCGCCCCTCGACGTCGACTTTCACTCTGGCTCCCTCCTCGTCGAAGACATGCGTCTCCGCGACGAAGTGGGCCTCCGCGTCCTGCTGCTCGCTCATTGGCCCAGGTCGTAGACCTCGTTGGCGTTCTCACCCATCATGCCCTCGACCTCCTCCTCGGAGAAGTTGTTCCGAATGATGTCGAACAGCTCCTGGGGCGGGTCGTGATCGGGGTGGGGCAGGTCCGCGGAGTACATCAGGTTGTCCGGCCCGATCATCTCGATGATCTGGCTCAGGTACTTCGCCGGCCCGTGTTCGATCGGCTGGGACGTGAAGTAAAACGACTCGTCGAAGTACTCCGAAGGCATCTTCTCGACGAGGACCATTTCCTCCTGGTTCTCGAGGTACTTATCGTCGAGCCGCCATTTTAGGTAGGGGATCCAGGTCAGTCCGCACTCCTGGTAGACGAAATCGAGGTCGGGGAAGCGCTCGGGAACCCCGCGGAGGATCATGGTCGTGATGTTCCACAGCGCCGAGAACGGATGGCCGACCGTGTGGGCTTCAGCGGTGGTCTCCGCGTTCCGGCCGATGCCCGGCCAGGCGTAGCCGACACTGGCGATGCTCCCGTGGAATACCACCGGCAGACCGTGATTCTCGGCGGCCTCGTAGATCGGGTCGTACTTCCGATCGCCCGGCGGCGGGTCGATCCCCTTGGCGGGCATGGAGACGGCTGCGATGTCGTCCTCGCCGCCGATGCGATCGATCTCCTCGGCGGAGGTCTCCGGGCGGTCCGGGGCCGTCAGCATCGTGATCTTGTACGGATAATCGTTCTCCTCGATCCGGTCGAGGATCCAGTTGTTGTACCCGTTGATGACCGCGTCCTGGATCTGCGAGTTCGCCACCGTGTTGATGTTGAGCCCGAACCCCGGGTCGAGCACGCCGAAGTCGATGCCGTAATCCTCCATTTCCTTGAATTTGACATCGAGCGTGTACCCCTCCTCGGCGTTCAGGTATTCCGCGCCTTCCATGCGGCCGTGATACCGAATACCGTACTCGGGGGTCGGCGAACTCCCGGGGAAAACGTTCGAGGTGTTGCTGTACTCGAGCATCTTCTTCCCCCAGCTGTACTTGTCGTCGACGTACGGATGGATATCCGCGATGAGCTCGGCGTTATGGACGTGCGAATCCGCATCCACAATGAGATCGAGATCCTCTAATGCGGTGAGACCGCCAGGCTCGGTCTGTGCCATATGTGAGAAGTCACGGCATGAGGGCAAAAAGGTTCTGAGAAGGGAGCCGAGCGGGCGGGCGACTTAAGTGAAATCGCGCAGGTAAGGAATCGGATACGTTGTCGGTCAGGGCTGATCGACCCGGACGTCCACCACACCGGGGAGGCCGTCCCGGGTGGCCGCCAGCCCCTCCTCGATGGCGTCGTCTAGCGCATCGATGTCTTCGACCACGCGGGAGTATGATTCCACGGCCTCCGTCGCCTTGGAAAGGTCCAACACCGGGTCGAATCGGCTTTCCGGGACGTCCCGGGCCGCGGCCATCCCGTCGGGGTGTCGGCCGCGGGTCGCTCCCCGGACCGCATTCCACATGCCGTTGTTGTACACGACGGTGAGCGTGGGGGCCTCGAAGGCGCTGGCGGTCCAGGCTGTCGCCGTCGGTTGGCCGAAGACGTACGAGCCGTCCCCCACCAAGGCCACGACGTCCCGGTCGGGCTTGGCGAGCTTCACGCCCACCCCCGCGCCGGGAGCCCACCCCAACCCCGAGCCGTGGGGGTTGAAATACGTGCCCGGCTCCGTGCGTCGGAGATGGTCGAGCACGGTGTCGTGATTGGTTGTCGTTTCGTTCAGGACGACGGCCTCCGGGGCGAGGTGCTCCTCGAGCCGCGCGGAGACATGCGCCGGCGACAGCCGGCCCGCTTCATGGTGCGACCGCGCGGTATCCTCGAGCCCCTCGATCCGGCGCCGGTGCGTCTCGCGCCACTGTCTCCGGCCCGACTCCCCCTGCTCGGTATCGAGGTGGTCGGCGATCGCACGCAGTGTCGGCACGGGATCGGCCGCCACGGGCAGGTCGATATCGAGATCGAACTGGGGGTACGCGGGTTTGAGCGGATCCACGTCGATCTGGATGACGGGGACGTCGTCCGGTGGGGACTGTTCGGGGGACGGCACCCAGGGGATATCGACGTTGGCCAGCACCACCAGATCGGCCTCCTCGAGGTGTCCCTGGGGGGTGAAGCCGACGTGCAGCTCGTGATCCCTGGGGAAATTGAGCCCGGCCGGGCGGGATTCGACGACACCCGCGCCCGCGGTTTCGGCAAACTCGACGAGGCTCGCGACCGATTCGTCCGGCTCGAACAACCCGAGCTTGCTCGCGATGACTAGGGGAGATTCGGCCTCGTCGACCATGCTCGCGACCCGTTCGACCTGAGCCACGTCCGCCGGACTCGGCCGGACGGGAGTCGCGTCCCGTGCCCCCACGTCCGTCTCGACCTCGGTCTCGAGGGCTTCCCCCGTCGCGGTCAGGTATACGGGCCCCTTGCGGGGCGAGGCGGCGAGTTCCAGGCCCCGCACGACGAGTTCGTCGGGATCCCCGGGAAGCCGGTACTCCCCCGACCACCGCGTGTATTCCCGGACGATCCCCTCCTGGTCGTAGACGTCCTGGAGGAAGTGCACCTCGTTGGCCCGGGACGCCGAATGGCCGTACTGCGTGTTCGGTGCGAGCCCGGCGAAGATGAAGACCGGGGCGTCACCCCGGTGGGCATCATGGAGCATCGCCCCGAGGTTCTGGGTCCCGACATCCACGTGGACGAACACGGCCTGTGGTCGCCCCGTACTGACGGCGTACCCGTGTGCGGCGCTCAGCGCCACGGATTCGTGGAGGCAGGTGATAAACTCGGGCGGGTCCGGTGCCCCATCGTCGGCCCGGAGCTTCGCCGTGGCCTCGATCAGCGGGGGATGATCCGTGCCGAGATTACAGAACACCTTGTCTACGCCCTGATGGGCGAGCGAGCGCACGATGACCTCCGCGGCCGGCATCTCGGCCCCTTTACGGATGCCATCGCTTGGGTCGCCTTGAGCCATGCCCAGCGGTCAACCGAGCCGGCGTTAAGGGTTGTGATCGGCCGACTGCCCGCGATTTCACACCGGCTCAGGGATCCCCAGCCGGGGAACGATCCATCGCCATCGAGCTACCGGTGAGCCGATCGAGCTGCGGTTTCACGTCGTCCATGAACCGCTCGAGGTTCTCCATTGCCATCTCGTGGGGCATGGTCCCGAACTGGAACAGCCCCAGGAAGTAGCCGAACCCGCCCATCGCCTCGTACTGTCGTTCGATCTCGGCGGCCACGTGGTCGGCGTCGCCGACGATGAACTCCCCGTTCTCGATCTCGCGATCGAGGTCGAAATCGAGGAACCGATCGGCGGCCGCGTCGGCGACTGCTTCGCGGTACTCGAAGGCGTTCTCCTGGCGATACTCCGAATCGCCGACTTCCTGCATCGCCGCCGCCCGGAATAGCCCGCCGAAGAGCTTGTCGTAGAAATATTCGGCGTGTTCCTCGACGGCCGACCTGGCCGCCTCGGTCGTTTCGCCGACGAACACCGGTCGGGTCGGCCCGAAATAGCCCTCAGTGGGATGCCACCCGAACTCGTCGGCGGCGATCCGTCGATAGCGGTCGAACGTGGAGGCGATCTCCTCGGTGGTCCGGGTGATCACGGACATCGGAACTCGGTGGCGTGCCGCCCACCGGAGCGATTCCTCGCTTTCGGCCGGCATCCAGAGTGGCGGATGGGGCTCCTGCACCGGTCGGGGCCAGATATTGACGTCGCGGTAGGAGTAGAACTCGCCGTCCCAATCGAAAGGCTCCCCCCGCGTCCAGGCCTCGACGATGAGCTCCCACGCCTCCTGGAAGCGGGGACGGGATTCGTTGAAATCCACGTTGTAGGCGACGTATTCGCTTGGAATGCCCCGCACGAAGCCGCACCGCAGCCGGCCATCGAGTAAGTTGTCGAGCATCGCGTATTCCTCGGCGACTCGAATCGGATGATCTCGTATCGGCAGGACACTGCCGTACACGGCGATATCCGCCTGCTCGGTCCGCTGGGAGAGCGCGGCGCCGATGACGTTTGGCGAGGGCATCATCCCATACGCGTTGTAATGATGCTCGTTGATCGCCAAGAAATCGTACCCGAGGTCGTCCGCGTAGGCCAGTTGGTCGAGATACCGGTCGTAGAGCGAGGAGCCGATAGCGGGGTCGTACGACGTCTCGGCGAACGGCCATCCGACCGGCTTTTCGACCTCGGGCCAGGGCATCAGATGAAACACGCCGACTTCCATGTCCGTGATCGATCCCTTCCCGTCCCAAATGCGTACCGGAACGACACCCTCCACTTCGGCCGATCCGGACGACCCTCACGCCAAGAGGCCGTTCGCCTCGTCTTTGCACACGGACGCCCGTCCGCGTACGCGATCGCTGTCGCGGAGGCCGGAATTATCCAAGCCCTTCCCGATCTCCCGTTCGTCGACGTACGGGCACGTGGAGTGCTTCCCGTACGCTTGACATGCCTCAGCGAGGATGCCGTCCTGGAATCGGCCGTAAACGCCATCCGCGAGGATCGCGCGCCAGCGGCCCGCTCTTGCCGAGAGGCGTCCGCGTCCTCCAGGAGACGTCCAACACGTCACGGCACGGTTTCAGCGGTATACTGGTTGGGGACACCATGGAGGAATATTCCTCACCGTGTGACGGATATCAGATCCACGCATCGTCGGGTGTTTTTATCGGATCGTGAACCCGGCGTCGGTATTCTCGGACGCAGCCCGAGATCCTTTCGTCTCCCCCATCCTCGTCATTCCCACCGAAGGATCCACCGGCGGAGATAGCGCAGGAGCCGGTCGCTCGCCAGCCCGACGAGCATGATCGCGATGATGGCCGCGAACACCTGCGGGGCGCGGAACCGCCGGTGGCCCTGGATCTGGAGATAGCCCAATCCGCCCGGGCCGGCCACCATTTCAAAGATGAACGCGGCGATGAACGCGACCGGGAGCGCGATCTGAATGCCCGTGAGGATCCCCGGGGACGCGCTCGGCAGGACGACGCGCCACATGAGCGCGCGTTCGGACGTGCCCATCATCCGCCCCGACCAGAGCAGATACTCGTCGATGTTGCGGGCGGCATCCCGCGTGTTCAGAATGATCGGCCAGAAGCAGGCCCACGCGACCAGGAGGATCTTCGACTGATCGCCGACGCCGAACCAGAGCCGGAAGACCGGGATCAGCGTGATCGCCGGGACGGGATACATGACCGCGATGACGGGCGACCAGAACCACTCGAACAGGGGATGACGGCCCGCGAGTACACCGAGAGGGACCGCCAGCACGATCGCGATGGCCAGCCCGGCCAGGGCGTTCTGGAGCGTGAGCCGGGTGTGATAGAGCATCTCGCCGGAGACCGTCAGCTCCCAGAACAGCCGGAGGATGTCCGATAATGGCGGGAGGAAGTTGTACGGCAGCAGCCCGAACTGCCCGACCAGCTCCCATGCGACGACCAGGAGGACCAACGAGTACCCCGAGAGGACGACCTCCCGGGCCGTCGTGCGCACCGACGCCCAGCGATCGGTGCTGGCTAGTGCCATCGGATCACCCACCGCTCGAGGCGGTCGAATAGCCGCAACGCGAAGAAGGCCGTCGCGGAGATGAGCACGATCGCCGCGAACATCCGGGAGTACAGCGCGAGTCCGCCGGCCTCGTCGATCACAGTCCCGATCCCGTTCGGCGCGCCGACGAACTCGGCGCCGACCAGCGCGATGAACGCGAAGGGGATCGACTGGCGGATTCCTGTGACGATCTGGGGGATGGCGTCGGGGATGATCACCTTCCAGAGGATGCGGCGTTCCGAGGTACCCATCATCTGGGCCGACCAGATCAGGGACTGATCGACTGATGTCGCCGCGTTGTACGTGTTCAGGATGATCGGCAACAGGCAGGCCAGGAAGATGATGAAGATCGCCGTCCGGGAGTCACGGCCGAACCACAGCAGCGCCAGGGGCACCAGCCCCGTTTTCGGGACCGGATAGAGCATCGCCAGGAAGACGTCGAAGAAGTTCTCGACCGAGCTCGATCGGGCCATCCCCACCCCCAGCAACACGCCGACCGCGATACTCAAGCCGAGCCCCCAGGCGACCCGGTACAACGAGAGGCCGAGTTCGGCGAGCACCTCGCCGTAGACGACCATGTCGTAGGCCTCGACGGCGACGGCACTCGGCCCGGGCAAGATCCGTGCGTCGACCGCCCAGCCGCTGATGAGCTCCCAGAACACGGCGATGATCGCCAGCGGAAACCACTGGAGGAGGAAGTCCGCGACGCCGCGGAGTTGGCCGGGGACGAACTCGGGCAGTTCACGGGTCGCACCCGCCATGCCCTACACCTGGGCCTCCGGTTGGGTCTCCTCCCGCAACAATCGCCAGACCGTGGCCTTGACGTCCTGGAACTCCTGGGACGTCACGATGGCCTCGCGATCGAGCGACCGGTCGAGGGCGATCGGGATGTCGTCCTTGATCGTGCCCGGGCGGCTGGTCATGATCAACGCGCGTTCGGACAGGTAGACAGCCTCCTCTACGTCGTGCGTCACGAAGATCACCGTCTTCTTCAGGTCGCTCCAGATGTCGATCAGGTGATCCTGGAGCGATTCCCGTAGCGGCTGGTCGAGGGAGCCGAACGGTTCGTCCATGAGGAGGATCTTGGGGTCGTAGGCCAGCGTCCGGGCGAGGGCCACCCGCTGTCGCATGCCGCCGGACAGCTCCTTTGGATACGCGTCCTCGAAGCCGGTCAGATCCATCATCTCGAGGTACTCCCGGGCCGTCGCGCGACGCTCCTCCTTGCCGATCCCGTTTTCCTCGAGCCCGTAGGTCACGTTCTCCATGACTGTCCGCCACGGGAACAGCGCGTAGTCCTGAAAGACGACGCCCCGGTCGGTCCCCGGCCCGGTGACCGGCTCCCCGTCCACGAGGATCTCCCCGTCAGTCGCCTCGAGGAAGCCCGCGATGAGATACAGGAGCGTGCTCTTCCCGCACCCGCTCGGGCCCACCACGCTCGCGAATTCCCCGCCGTCGACCTCGAATGACAGGTCGGTGAGCGCCCGTGTCGGCTCGCCGTCGGCGTCGTAGACCTTCTCGAGGTCGTTCGTCCGCACGGTCCCGCTCATTAATGATCGATCGTTTACCCCCCACGCGTATTCAACGTTTGCGCCGGCCGTCGGTCTCCCCTCCGATCAGGGGAGGTAACTGTTGTCGACGTGGGGACCCATGTCCACCTGCTCGTCGAGGAATCCCATCTCGGCGAGCGCGTCGACGACTGTCTGTAACCCATCCCCATCGAGTTCCGGGGGGTTGGGGTGATAGTAATCGTTCTCGGTGTACAGGACGTGGTCGTAGATCTCCCGGGGGGCGTCGAACTCCTCGACGATCATGTCGATGACGTCGTCGCGGTTGTCCTCGTCGAGGATGTAATCGACCAACGAGGCGTAGTCCTCGAGGAAGTACTCGAGGGTCTCCTCGTTCTCGTCGATGTAGTCGTTCGACGCGAACAGATACGTGAACGGGTAACTGGTCCCGAATGCCTCCCGGGAATCGAAGACCTGCTGATACCCGCCTTCGAGTTCCATCGCCCCGGCGAAGGTGCTCGGGACGACCCCGGCGTCGACTTGACCTTCGTCGATCGCTGATTGCATCTGCCCGAAGCCGAACTCCTGGAACTCCACGTCGTCTTCGGACAGATCGTTCGCGGCCAGGGCACCGACCGCGATGGCGTGGACGCCGGTCCCGAGGGCGTTCACGCCGATGGTCCCCCCTTCCAGATCCGCCGTCTCCTCGATCCCGGAATCCTCGGCGGCCCAGCCCCCGATCGAGTGATAATCCTCGTGGCCGTCCACGTAGTCGACCGCGACGGCCGTGACGCCACCCTCGACGGCCTCGTTGATGATCGCGCTCGGCATGCTCCCGATCGTGCTCATCGCGACCTGAACGTCTCCCGACGCGACCGCGTTGACGTGGTCGGGCGTCGAGCCGATCGAGTCCACGGTGAGTTCGTACTCCTCGCCGGCATTGTCGGCCACTTCCTCCCGGAGGTCGTCGATCCGGAAGAGGGACGGCTTGTTCCCCGCGGGGACAACATAGGCTGTCGTGAGTCCGGGCATCTCGCCATCGTCGTCGCCGAGACAGCCGGCCATGCCGAAGACGCTCGCCGCACCGGCGGCTTTCAGATACGTCCGCCTGTTGACATCACGGGTCATGGGTACCGGATCTTCTTAATGGACACTAAAAACTATTATGTCCTTGAAATGACCGATTGCGGACGTGTTTTCAGAAGTCCACGACGGTCTTCACGGCCTCCTCGATCCGTGGCGGGTTCGGGAGATAGTAGTCCTCCCGGGCGAGCAACGGCATCGGCGTATCGAAGCCCGTGACCCGCTCGATCGGCGCCTCCAGGTACAGGAGCGCCTCCTCATTGATGGTGGCGATCAGCTCCCCCGCAAATCCGCCGCTTCGCGGGGCCTCGTGGACGATGACGACCCGGCCCGTCTTCCGGACGGACTCGGCGACGGTCTCCCGGTCCAGCGGGGAGATACTCCGGAGGTCGACCACCTCGGCGTCGATACCCCCGTCGGCCAACCCCTCGGCGGCCTCCAGCGCATAGTGAAGCATCGAGCCCCAGGCGATGATGGTCGCGTCGGTGCCCTCGCGTCGTACCGTCGCCGATCCCAACGGCACCTCTTCGCCCTCGGCTGGCACCTCCTCACGGAACGAGCGATAGACGCGCTTTGGCTCCAGGAAGAGCACGGGATCGGGATCCCGGATCGCCGACAGCAACATCCCCTTGGCGTCGCGGGGCGTCGCCGGGATCGCCACTTTGATGCCCGGCACGTGGCCGTAGACCGCCTCGAAGCTCTCGGAGTGATGTTCCAACGCCCGCACGCCCCCGCCGTACGGCGTCCGGACGACCATGGGGGCCGAGTGCTTCCCCCGGTTGCGCCACCGGATCCGGCCGGCCATCTGGACCAGCTGGTTGAACGCCGGCGGGATGAACCCCGAAAACTGGATCTCCACGACCGGCCGTTTGCCCTGCATCGCGAGGCCGATGGCAGTCCCAACGATCCCGATCTCCGAGAGCGGCGAGTCCATGACCCGGTGTTGCCCGTATTCGTCGAGCAACCCTTCGGTCGCCCGGAAGACCCCGCCCTGTTCGGCGACGTCTTCCCCATAGACCATGACCCGGTCGTCCTCATCCATCGCCGTGTGGAGCGCGTCGTTGACCGCTTCGACGAGGGTCAGCGATTCCGTGCTCATCCTTTCGGTCGCTCCTCGATGTACTCGTAGACGTCCGGTCGTGCGTCCAGGATCGACTGGAGGTCCGCGAGCTGGGCCTCGAGTGCGGGGGTCATCTCCGCGTACACGTACTCGAAGACCTGCTCGATCCCGCCCATCTCGAATGCCTTGACGGCATCCCAGGCCTCGTCGAAACGTTCGTCGATCTCCTCGCGCATCCCGTCCTCGTCGATGTCGCCCCAGATGCCCTCGGCCTCGAGGTAGGCACGGTAGCGGTCGAACGGGTCACGGTCGCGCCACCACTCGACCTCGGCGTCGTCGCGATAGCGACGGGGGTCGTCGTTGGTGGTATGAGCGGCGACGCGATACGTGACCCCCTCCAGGAGGACGGGATTCCCCGCCAGCGCTCGTTCGCGGGCCCGCCGCATGGCGTCGATGACCGCCAGGACATCGTTCCCGTCGACCCGCATCCCGTCGAGTCCCCACGCCATCGCTTTCTGGGCGACGCTGTGGGCCGCGGTCTGCTTGTGGTACGGGACGGAGATGGCGTAGTGGTTATTGAGACAGTAGAACACCGCCGGGGCCTCGACCACGCCGGCCCAGTTCATCGCCGCCTGGGCCTCGCCGGTGCTCGGCTGCCCGTCGCCCATGTACATGGCGACGATCGCGTCCTCGTCGTCCAGCCCCATGCCCCAGGCGTAGCCCACTCCCACCGGGAGGTGGGTGCCGATCGCGATCCGGAACGGGAGGCTGTTCGAGTCCGGGAGCCGGTTGGCCTCCCCGACGCCGAGCCAATAGAGAATGATATCCCGCATCGAGACGCCGTGGCGGATCAGCGCGGCCGGCTCCC
>CAZAYR010000084.1:2141-11211 GCA_964489365.1 uncultured Salinarchaeum sp. | reverse complement strand
TCGACACTACTTTTCGACTGGTTCGGCTTGCGCTTTTCTTGAATCTCCACGTTCTTCATGCAAGGGTTGCACGAAAGTTTTTTGTCCATACCCGATAAGACAGGCGTGTGGTACAATGACGGCCACCCCCCAAACGGAATTCGAGAGTCGAATCGGGACGCTTGAGGCGGCGATCGAGGACGACGAGATCGGCGAAGCGGACCACGACGCGATCCGGGCGTTCGTGGCGACCTATGACCCGTCGAATTTGATGGAAACGCCGCCAGAGGACGCGAGCACGCTGTCTGTGGGAACGTTGAACGTCTACCTGTCGCGGCTCACGGAGGCCGCGCGACACTTCACGCTGACCGACGCGGACATTGAGGACGTCAACGGCTTCCTGCAAACACTCAAAGACCGCGGCCGCGTCGAGGAGACGATTAACGGGTATTCAACAGCACTCCGACAGTTTTTCGGATTCTACGATTCTCCGATTGACCCTGCGAATATCGCAACGGTTTCGGGGTCAAACGGGGCCAGTTTCGACCCCGACGACGTCCTCACACGCGAGGAGATCCAGGAAATGCTCGACGCCGCGGAGTACCCGCGCGATCGGGCGATCTTCGCGCTGCTGATCTACACGGGGATGCGCAACCACGCGCTGCGCACGCTGCGTGTGGGCGACATCGACCTCGAGAACGACCGTTGGCAGTTCAACGAGGAGCACGAGGAGGGACTCAAGGGTGCCCACGAAACGGGTCAGAAGCGGCCGCTCCTCGGCGCGAAGCACGCGGTCCGGGAATGGCTGAGCTATCACCCCGCGCCGGATGACCCCGACGCGTACCTTATCACGGGCTTGCCGAAGTACGGACAGGCCGATCCCTACAACCCCGTGGACGGTTCGACGGTCCGCCGTGCGCTGCAACGGATGGCCGAGAACACCGATAATCCGGCGATCCAGGACAAACCCGTCCACCCGCACATGATGCGGCACAACTTCGTGACGATTTGCAAGCGGGACTACGAGCTGCCCGACGAGACGGTGAAGTTCCTGATCGGCCACGTCAAGGGGTCGAAGGTCATGGAAACGACCTATTCGCACCTCTCGGACGAGGACGACGACCTCCGGGCCGAGATCGCGTCGGGCGAGCGCGAGGAGCTCCCCGAGGACTCGCCGCTGACGCCGACGCTATGCCCGACGTGTGGGGAATCGCTCGACCCCCAGGCGAAAGCGTGTCCCATGTGCGCGACGGTGTTTACCCCCGGCGCGAAGCAAACGATTGACGAGATCGACGCCGACATGAAGGAGGATTACCGGGAGACTGACCCAAGGGACGAGGGGACGATGGACCAATTAGACAAACTCGATGAAATCCTTGAGGACCCCGAGGTAAAGGCCCTCATAGCCGAAAAATTCCAGAACGTTTGACTAAGAAGCTTCCCCGAATATCATCTCGCGGATTTGCTCCTGGACCTGCCGCTCATCAACCTCTTCGTGTTCCAATAAGAATCGAATGGTCTCGTTTGGCAAATCCTTCCCGTCCTCGAGGTCGTTCTCAATATTCGGCCATGGAATCCGTTCGGCGCTGATTATCTCGTTTAGCAGATCTATATGTTTGACGAGGTATCCTTCCTCAGCTGCCACCATCCTGATGGCTTCCTCGAATAGTATCTGAGCCGGCGCCCCCAACGCCGTGGAGTACGGGCTAATGTGTGTCGCCACGTGGCCTTCTTGAAGGATGAGGGCGAGAACACCCACTAGGCCACGGTGGAGGGCGTCATCCTCGCCCATTTTCGACCCCCTCCCCTCTGTTTGGAATACCTGCTCTCGATCTTCGTCACTGAGGTGGTTGAAAATGATCTCGAAATCCAATATCGCGTTATAGAGTCTTTCGCGGATTCGTCGACGTGTGTTGTACTCTGATCCTTCCGTCAGTTCCTCCTCGCCCAGCAGGTAACGCCGGTCCGCCGGTGTGAGTATACCCCGCCCACGTTTCGAATTTCCGTCAGTCATTGGAATCAGGTTAGAGCTCTTCCCTATACCTATTAGTTCTTACTACTCATAATTAGGGGTGTAGAACAGGATACAGATGACTCGGAACACCAATGGATCTAATGGGTTCACCTCGCTCCCCGTGCGAAAACGGACAAAGGAACGGTTAGAATCGCTAAAACCGTTCGATTCGCTGAGTTGGGACGAATTCGCCGAGGAGCTCGCGGACACCTATGAGGAGGGTCGACGGTGAGTTCGGCCGCTGAGAAGATCCAACGTCACCGTGACGATCTCGAAGCGCTCGCCGATCGCGACGACCTCAATGCCTCGAGATACGCGAGGGCGTTGCTCGAGGCAGTCGAGGAGGCTGGCTAACGGATGGTAGAACAGTCGGGGGATGGGCGTCCCCCAACTAACGACGGAAGCGCGACCACCGACCCGGACACGGGAGGTGATCAGGTTGCAATCGGGGTTCCGCGGTAATAAATTCGGGGGCCTGAGACACCTCGATCGGACTGCTGGTTTTACCCACGAGCACTACTCTGCGGGGCAAGTTGCCGCGGCTTGTCACGCGACGGGAGGACAGTCGCATGGGTGAGACGTCGTCCCCGTCCGGACGTCCGGATCCGCTCCAGGTACGCGAGGATGGTATTCCGCCGGTGCTCAAGCAGCAGGACCAATGGATTTGCTGGCGATATGAATGGACCGAGGATCGGGAGGAGTGGACGAAAATTCCCGTCGACCCAAACACTGGCGGGCGCGCCTCGAGTACGGACAGCGCGACGTGGACGTCCTTTTCGGACGCGGTGAAATTCCACGAACGGACGGAGACGGATAGCGACGGGCTCGGGTTCGTGTTCGCCGAGGATGACGATCTCGTGGGAATTGATCTCGATGACTGTCGCGATCCTGAGACCGGCCACCCCGAGCAATGGGCCGTCGACATCGTCAACACTCTCGAGTCGTTTACCGAGGTCTCCCCATCGGGGACCGGGTTCCACGTCTTTGCCGCCGGCGAGATCCCCGCAGGCGGTAACCGGAAGGACGACGTCGAGATGTACGACTCGGGCCGCTATTTCACCGTCACCGGCCACCACGTCGACATTACCCCGCTGCTCGTCGAATCGCGACAGGACGCGATCGCGGACGTCCACGCCGAATACATCGCCGACGACGAGCAAGAGCGCGCTGGCCCGGAGTTCACTCCCGCGGCGGAGATGGACGGGGCCGAGCTGTCCGACGAGGAGCGCCTCGAGCGGGCCAGGAACGCCGACAATGGGGAGAAGTTCCGCCAGCTCTACGATCGGGGCGACGCTTCGGGTTATCCATCCCACAGCGAGGCGCGGCAAGCGCTCGCGAATATGCTCGCGTTTTGGACGCGAGGCGACGAGCGCCGAATGCTCGAGCTCTTCCGCCGATCGGCACTCTGCCGTGGGGACGATGACCTCCGGACCTTCGAGCACTACGAAATCCCGACCGCGCTGGAGGGACGGACGGAGTTCTACGACCCCGAGGGTCAGAGTGGCACCACCGCGGATGGGGCGACATCCAACGGCGAGCCGCTCACCCCCGCGGATGCCTCGTTGACCCCAACGGACATCGTCCGCGTGCTCGGCGAGGATCCGGATGAGGCAAGTGCCGAGGAATTCCCGAACGCCAAGATCGCCTGGGCGTTCGACGCGATCATCGACGCGAGCGACGAGCATCACTTCCGCGTCCTCGACGAGGATACCGAGGAAATCTATGCCTACGACACCGGGGAAGGTGTCTGGCGCCGCGGTGGCGATCGCCGGCTCAAGCAGCTCGCGCGGCAGGTATTTCGCGAGCAGGGGAGCCGGACGCTCTTCCGTGAGATCGTCCATCAAGCCCGGAGCAATGGCCGGCGCGTGATCGAACGGGACACGCTCGGGATCGACGAGGGGCTCCTCGCGTGTGCGAACGGGATTATCGACCTCCGGGACCCGGACGCAGGGACCCGAGAACCCACCCCGGAGGACTATCTCCTCGGCAAGATTCCGGCCGATTACGATCCCGACGCGTCGATCGAGGGGACTCGGTTCGCGGCATATCTCGAGGAGTCCGTCGCCCCTGAGGACCGCGAAAAGCTCCAGGAATACGCCGGGTACTGCCTGTGGACCGGCGGCCAGCCGTACAAGAAGGCGCTGTTCCTGATCGGCCCGACGGATTCGGGGAAGGGGACCTTTCTCAAGACGATCGAGACGGTGATCGGCGAGGAGAACGTCGCCTGGCAACCGCTATATAAGCTGATTCGGACCCGGTGGGGGACGGCGAACATCTACGGCAAGATGGTCAACATGGCCAACGAGGTGGCGCCGGGGTCCCTCAAGGGCGTCGAGCGGTTCAAGGAACTCACTGGCGGCGAGGATACCGTCACGGCCGAACGCAAGGGCCAGCCGACCTTCGAGTTCGTCGTGACCCAGAAGTTCCTCTTTGCCACCAACCGGTTCCCCCGGATGCAGGACGCGGGCACCCCGTTTTTCAACCGCTGTCTCTTCGCCGAGTTCCCGGAGTCCGTCGACGCGGACGCGATCGATCCCGATCTTCTGGATGCATTCGCAGCGGAACGATCGGCGATCCTCAACTGGATGCTCGAGGGCCTCGCACGGCTCCGCGAGCAGGACGGGTTTAGCGACGAGCGAAGCGTCGAGGCGAAACGCGGGCTCACCAAGTCCTTCGGGTCCCCCGTCGAGCAGTTCGTGTTCGACGCGATCGAGGTGACCGGCGATCCGACCGACGTCGTGCACAAGAAGGAGCTGTATCAGGCCTTCACCCGGTTCTGTGATTTCATCGACGCCGAGGATACCCCATCACAGACGGCGTTCACCCGCCGGATCAAGGAGGAGAGCGGGATCTCGGACGGCAAGAGCCGCCGGGTGGGGGACGGCGACGGTCGCACGGACGTCTATACCGGTATTCGCGTCGACGTGGAGGCCCTCCGACGCATCCAGGCCGACGTCCCCGATCACGCCACATCCGACGGGCGGGACCTCACCCCGGCCGAAGAAGCGCGCCAGACCTCGGTGGTGGAGGAGTGATGCGGCCCATCAGCCCAAACCCGGTGACACCTCAGAATTCTGATATAGGGAAAACCACAGGACGGCGAGGGCGTCACCGGTGTCACCACCTTTCTGCCAATCTTACGCGGATGCGCGTGTGCGTGTGCGCGCTCGTGCGCTCGCCGGCGCAAGATAGCGAAAAACCCGGTGTACCCGGTGACACCCTCCGTGTCCATATCGCTCCCGTGTTTAGTGGTGCGTACATGGCCTTTAACCGATCCTCGAAGTGTGAAAGAAACCGAGAATCAACCGAATTTAGCCGTCTCAGGCCGATTTCCGCGGGGGCGGTGGAGGCACGATGAGCACCGCTCCGCGCGTTCCCGGCATCGATGCTGAGGACATGACCGACCGTGAGGAGATCATTCAGTCGCTCCGGTCGGCCCGGCTCGAGCTCCTGGACAAGATCGAGAACGGGCGGGTCCGTGACGAGGAGAAAGAGCGGGTCCGCGTGAAGCAATGGCGGGCGCTGGCCTACATTTCCAAGGTCGAGTTGAACGCCCTCGAGGATCGGGACCTGGAGGCGTTCCACGATCGGCTCGACGCCCTCGAGGAGGGGGTGAAATGACACGCATTTCACGCAGGGGTTGCACGCCATCGAGTTTCAACACCCGAGGCCCCCCGACGCCTTCCGGTGATCGTGGTATCAATGTCAGGGATCAGATACTGGATCTCGCCCCCGACGTGTCTATAAATCAGACAAGTCGCGGGGTGAGCTGACCGATGTCGAAATACAACAGCCTCGAGCGCCGGATTGAACAGATCGCCGAGCAGCACGGCGAGCGGCCGGATCCCCATCGTGAGGCCGCCCCCGAGATCGCCGTCGAGTGGCGCGAGGCGGATCCCGAGCACCGACCGGAGGGCTTCGCGTGGGACCCGGAGGGCGGCCTCCTGAGCTACGATCTCTGGGCCGCGCAGCGTGAATTCATCGAGGACCTCGAGGCGGGCACGCACGACATCACCGCGTTCCTCGGTGGCTACCGCTCCGGAAAGACCGTGGCCGGCGCGCGGTGGACGCTCAGACACGCCCTCGAGACGCCGGACAGTCGGTGGCTCGCGATGGGGATCGACTTTCAGAAGGCCCAGGGCACGACCTTCCGGACGCTCTTCGAGAACCTCCCGGGCGATCGCACCCACATCGTCACGAGCTCCTACAACGGCCCGGAGACGTCCCCGGTCGTCGCGGATTACAACCGACAGGAGCACCGGCTGACGCTGACCAACGACGCAATTATCACGCTCGGGTCGGCGGACAAGTGGTCGCGATACGCTGGAGACGAGTATTCGGGGATCTGGCTCGACGAACCGAGCCACTACGGGACCGAGCTGTACGATCTCCTCGAGATCATGGGCACGCGGCTGACCGCGGACGTCGGCCCGAAGATCATGGCGTGGACGCTCACGGGCAACGGCTTCAACAGCGCGTGGCGCATCCTCGATCAGCGCGAGGACAAGAACGGCGACCCGATCGGGAGCACCGTCGAGATCATTCGCGCGGACGTCGAAGATAACCCGTACATCGACGAGGCCGACAAGGCGCGCATCCGACGCCAATTCGAGGGCACCAAGCGGGCCGCTCAGGCGCTCCGTGGCGGCTTCGCGGCAGCGCAAGGCCTCGTCTATGAGCACTTCTCGCCGAGCACGCACGTCGTCGATCATCAGGAAGCCCTCGAGCGCGTTGAAGCGGACTGGCGCGTCTACGGCTACGACGCGGGATGGAACGACCCCCGTGTGGTCCTCGAGGCCGGCAAAACCGAGCACAACGAGCTCGTCATCCTCGACGAGTTCTACGAATCGGGCACCCACGTCGACCGCGCGATCGAGTGGCTCCGGCGCAACGGCAAGCCGACCGGGACGATTTACTGCGAACATGAGCCGGCGGAGATTCAGAAGTTCAACGCCGCCGGCTGGAACGCACAGAAAGCGGACAAGTCGATCGATGCCGGGATCTCGGAGGTCCGTGCGCGGCTTCGTGAAGCGGGCAATAAGCCGATCAGCGCTCGGGAAAAGACGCGTCGGCTGACGTGGGGCAACGGGACGCGAAATCGCGAACCCGAGCCGGAGCCCGACCCCGACCGTGTGGGCCTGTTGATCTCGGAGAACTGTCAGCACCTCGTTCGGGAGCTTCAGAGCTACCAGGAGGAGCACGTCGGCGGCTCGACGGCTGTGGATCACGCCGTCGACGCCCTCCGTTACCTCTGCATGGGCGTCCTCGGCGAAGAGAAGGCCCCGCCGACCATGACCTGGTGAACCAACTATGAGTCCCCACTCCATGCCGACGCCGACGGACCACACCATCCGCGGCGCCGGTCGGCACCACCGCGTTGTGATGACCCCGGGAGTCGCGCCCCGTGGCGAGCACCAGCGTGTCGCGAGCTTGCATTGGATGGTTCCCGCTCTCCCGGTCCAACGGCAGGAGCGGGGATTCCGCAACCGAGCAGCGAAATCGAGACCCTAACCATGGAATACAATCTGCGTACAAACCAGGAGAATCGAAGCGACGTGATCGACGATCTCGCGGAACTCCTCGATACCGACGGCGACATCGACGTGAACCGCGAAGAACTGGCCGCCCAACTCGAGGAAGCGAGCCTCAGCACGCTCCGCTCGTTCCGCGATGGGATCGCCGGCCTCCGCGAGGAACTCGACGGCGTCGATCTCGAAGGGACGGGCTTGACCGCGAATAATGATCTCACGGAAGAGGTCTCCTCCGGCGTGTTCGACACCACCCGTCAGGGCGTCCGAGCCAACACGAACGATGTAGACGACCTGACCGAGGAGGTCAACTCGGGGGTGTTCGAATAATGCGGATCGACGACCGCCAGATCCCCGATACGTCCGATGAGCTCGACGTCCCGTTCCCGGAGGATGCGGCGGCCTACGTGTGGGCTGCTGACTCGGAGTTCCGGTGTGGGAACCCCGGGGACTACGTCGACGAGCTCCCTGACGAACTCGACCTCTCGCGGATTGAAGTCAACGACCGCGAACGATTCCCCGCGATCGAGTTCGAACCCGGCGACGAGTTACCCCCGTCGCTGGCTCGCGACATTTGGTTGAGTTTCCACGACCGGATCGCGGTGTTCGACGAGGACCAGCAGCGAGTGGACACCGTCTCGTCGCGAAATGAATCCCAACGGGCTCTTGAGCGGTGGCATGAACGCCAAGTGGACCGCAATGAGGCCGGGCTCGAGACGCAGGAACCGGAAGATCCCTCCGATTCTGAGGAAGCGCCGGCGGACTAAGCGATGCCGTTCTTGGTCCCGATGGCCAGCAAATTCGCGCCGGCCGGGGCCATCGCGTGCCCCGCATATACGCCGACAACCGGTGGCGCGTCACGCGATTCTGCCTCCGGCTGCGACCCCTCGAGGTGGCGGATGAGGCCCGTCTCCGAGGTCGCGATCTCAGTGGGATCGGTCGGCGCACCGGCCACCCAAATATTCGTGTGGACACCCGAGGTCCTCGGCCCCTGCCCCCGGTCTCCCGAATTCGAGTATTACAGACGGCCCCACATCGCCGCACGGGACGCCAGCATCCATCCGGAGCGGTTCCTCAACTGGTTAGTGGACGTGCTCGCGGCCTACCGGGAGCACGAGCAGCACCCACGAGCCGATTGATTTCGTCTGTCTGCACGCCAATAGGTTCAATAGGGCAAGGAGTGCAATCGTCGTTTCATGCGCTCGAATCGACCTGGGAATGTGACGTGGAGCCCTCACTCCGACCATGAGTGAAGAGGAGGATACTCAGATCCCGTACCGGGAAATCATCGTCTGGGCCGTCGGGATGTTCTCGCTCCTGGGGGCGTTCGTCGTGCTCACCTCCGGGACGGGGATCCTCGGGCACCTTCGCGGAGTGGTGTCAGCGGTCCTCTTCCTCGTCGTCGCTTTCGTCGTGCTCCCCCCGCTCCGATCGATCGTCAGCAACCGATCCGGATACGAGCTCACACCCGGCATCGTGGCGCTGATCGCGGTGGTCGGTCTCGTGGCGGCCTCCGGTCTCGCTCCGCTCGACACGGCGGAGAACGGCC
>CAZAYR010000084.1:0-2131 GCA_964489365.1 uncultured Salinarchaeum sp. | reverse complement strand
GAGCCGACGACACGACCGGTGCGGCCGATGATACTGGTGACACCGACGATGGGTCGGATGGCGACGAACCCGCGGCGGACGGTGCAAGCGATACCAGCACGGACGGTGACCCGCCGCCATCCGATGACACAGATGCCGCCGCTGATTCGACCGATACGGACGGGGCCGACGATGAGGATACGGAACCGACCGATGGGGCCGAGGGAGACGACACCGGATCCGAGACGACGGATGAGAGCCCGCCTCAGGATGAAGGAGACAGTGAAGGGGATGATCAGCTTTCGCAAGCGGAAGTGGAGGAATTATGGAAAGCCGTCATGTCGTCGAATGAACCAGACCGGGCGGAGCTGACCTACGCCGCCGAGCATGAAAGCGGGATCTTCTGGGTCACGATCGAGGGGTACGTCCCCGACCAAGAAGCGCTTACCACCGTCGTCGGTGGCGCCGCTGGGGCCTACGCGGGGGTTGTAGAACAGGGGCACGGTGGCGATCGGATGGAGGCGGAGCTCGTCAATATGAACGGGGAGTACGCGGGCAGTTTTTACATCGAACGGGCATGGGTCGAAGAGTATAACGCAGGCGAGATCAGCGGGACGGAGCTCGCTGCGCGAGTGATGGGCACGTTCGAGTCGCCGTGAACGAGAGTGAGAGGCGCCGCCATCAATCTCACTCAATGGACGCCGCGAGCAGCTCGAAGTGGTGTGCGGCGACCGCCATCAACCAAGCCGAAGTGAAACACGAAAACGACGATGGGCTTCGTGGCGGATCTCCGGGCAATGGATGAACGGGAAATCGTCAAAATGGGGCGAATTTGGTCGCGGGCAACGGCGAACTATTTTGAAGTAAGCTCAGCTCGACATCAGACGACCTACAGATTTATGGCCGTTGGGTAGGTGAGTTATTGCAATGCGTCGAACACTCGTGACGCGCGCTCCCGTATCGATCGTTGACCGCCCACCCGATGGGACGGGTCGATGAGCACGCCTGATGTCGACCGATCGGAGGACGAGGAGGATGAAGTCCCGGGACATATCGTCGCCGAACTCGAGGAGCGATTCGAGGAGATCAAGAATGGCGACGTTGACGCGGTGAGCTTCGAAGAACACAACGAATCCCGGGAGGATTAAGTCGCTTCCTTCCGGCCACAGTCCCGTGGCCTGAATGGTCGAGTACGAATTCGCGTATCACCCGCGGGCCCATCGCGAGGCCCAGAAGCTTCCGACGGAGGTCGATGCGCGGATTCAGCGAAAACTCAAATCCATCGTGACTGACGAGTTTCGCACCCTCCCGGAGTGGGGCGCGAAACCGCTCAGCGGGACCACAGAGCACATCTACCGGATCGAAATCGGCGACTACCGGGCCGCCTTCGCGATCGACGCGCAGTTGTGTGTGATTCTGGCCGTCTCGCATCGATCGAATGCGTATCGGGATATTGCCACACTCGAGCAGCGTGCCGCCGAGCAGCTCGAGTGACGGATAAGTCCCGAGGTCAATTTCATCCCACGCCAGTTCGAAAGGCCGGTGGAAAGTTAGCGCAGGTGGATGTCCGAACGGGTCTTATTCGTCCGAGGGCGTGTCGCCTGGAAGCCAGATCCGCTCGTCCCCGAGGCCCACGTACTCGACCTTCCCGTCTTCGACGTGACCGCTCGCCTCGCTTGGCAAGGGAACGGGACGCGATTCACAGACAGAGATCTTCACCGAAGTCTTTGAGACGCTGGAAAAAGCGGAGAACCCGTTGCGGACCTAATCCCGCCCATAATTTCATTAGCATGAGCGGTTCAATTGCCTACCATGTGGACTTTGCGTGAATTCGATCGCCGGACGTTTCTGGCGGTCAGCGGGTTAGCGGCGATCGCGGGGTGTACCGGCGACAGCGAAGGCGATGACGGAGACTCGGAAGGAGACGACGAGCCAAGCGATACGGACACGGGAAGTGATGAAAACGGGGACACGGAACCGGCTGATAGCGACGAGGATAGCGAACCACCGAGCGACGAGGGTGATGGTACAGGAGACGACGACTCGGACGACGCGCCCGAACAGGTTGACGTGGCAGTGGGCGATTTGGTTGAGGGGGATAACCTGCATCTAGTCGTCGAAAACGTCGAAAAGACCACCCAAATCGGGGAAT
>CAZAYR010000083.1:0-11272 GCA_964489365.1 uncultured Salinarchaeum sp. | reverse complement strand
AGGAGAGGCCGGATTTGAAGACGGTTTGGCCGAACGATCGGGATATGCGCGCAGCGACCTACCGTGGCAACCGTGACGTCCGGGTTGACGAGCTCCCGGAACCGTCACTCGAGGCCGACCAGATCTTGATCGACATCGCCGCCTGCGGGATTTGTGGGTCGGATCTCCACGAGTATACCGATGGTCCGCGGGCCGTTCCCGCCGAGGAACCGGGGCCGCACACACTCGGACACGAATTCGGGGGCGAGGTGATCGAAACGGGAACAGGAGTCGATCGCTTCTCGGCCGGCGACGTCGTCGCCGTCAATCCCCGGGATCCGTGTCGGGAATGTCGGTACTGTCGCGAGGGCGTCTATACGCTCTGTACCGACCCGGACGCGATCGGATACGCCGGGCCGCGGGGTGGATTTGCGGAACGGATCGCCGTGAACGCTGACCGGTCAGTGCGACTGCCCGGGGTACTCGACCCGACACACGCTGCGTTGGTGGAGCCTTTCGCCGTCGGGCTACACGCCGTGCGACTGACGGACATCCATCCGGGCGACCCGGTCGCCGTCTACGGCACGGGGCCGATCGGACTGACCGTGGTACAGGCCGCCCGGGCCGCGGGTGCGAACCCGATTTACGCCGTCGAACCGCAGGACGCGCGACGGGCGATCGCTGCGGACACGGGAGCTGCGGTGACGATCGACCCCGAGGTCACCGATCCCGTCAGCGCGATTTCCGATGCGACCGACGGGGGCGCCCACGTGGCCTTCGAGGTGGCCGGCCTCAAGGAGACGGTCCGACAGGCGGCCGCCTCGGCCAAGCGCGGTGGACATATTACCGTCGTGAGTCTCTTTCATCACGATATCGCCTGGGACCCCCACCAGCTCGTCGGCCACCAACGCTCGATGATCGGGTCGTGTGCGTGTGACTGCGGTCCAGGTGGAGGCGTGGAATTCAATGCCCTCCCACGGATGTTTGCCGACGGTACGCTCGATCCAGAAGCACTGGTGAGCAACCGGATTCCGCTCGAGGAGATCACGACGAACGGCTTCGAAGCGCTGCTCGATGACGAACGGGAGGCGGTGAAGATCCTCGTGGAACCCTAACGCGCCTTCCATGGGCACGATCCATGCATCCGCCCTTGGGTTCCGTCGGGTGTAGGCGATACGCTCTTCATCTGGCGGCGCCGCTGACCGGTATGGACGGGCAGGAGCGGTCGTCGCCTGAAACGGTCGGGTCCGTGGGGACCGTGCCACTGGACGTCCTCCCCTTGCACTCCTCGACCCTCCTGACGGTCCTGGACGCCGACGGGACGATCCAGTACGAAAGCCCCGCCATCGAGCGCATTTTCGGTTACCACCCCAGGGAACTACTCGGGGAATCGGTGGCGAACTATTTTCACCCGGAGGATCGCGAGGACGTGCTTAGCGCGTTCTCCGCCGTCGTTTCGGGCGACCAAGAAACCGTCGAGTCGGTCGAATACCGGCATGGACACGCCGAGGGGGGCTATGTCTGGGTCGAGTCCGTCGCCGCATCGAACCCAACGCCAGCCGGCAATTTCGTCGTGAACACTCGGGACATGACCGAGCGACGCAACCGGGAACAACGGCTGCGCGCTGCCAACGAGCGGCTCGAGGACTTTGCCCGCGTCCTCAGCCACGACCTCCGCAGCCCCTTGAACGTCGCGCAAGGCCGGCTGGACCTCGTAGCCGAGGCATGCCCCAGTGAACATCTGGAGTCGGCGAGGACGAGTTTGGATCGGATGGAGGCCTTGATCGATGAGCTCCTCGACGTTGCGCAGGTCGGCGACCGCGCGCTTCCCTCGACCCAGCTTCAGTTGTGTGCGGTGGCAGAAGACGTCTGGGCCGGGCTCGATCCAGGACCCGCCGAATTGCGGTGCCGGGCGGACCTGACTGTCAAGGCGAACGAGCGGCATCTCCGACAGCTCCTTGTGAATCTCTTCCAGAATGCTCTCGAGCACGGTGGCGAGGATGTGGAAGTCATCATCGGCGCGATGCCGACCGGATTCTACGTCCAGGACGATGGTGAAGGATTCCCCCTGGACGCCGGCGAAGACCTCTTCGAGATGGGCTACTCGCCGGAAGGTGGGACGGGCCTCGGACTCGGCATCGTCCGCCAGATCGCGCGCGGTCACGGGTGGCGTGTTTCGGGCAAAGACGCCCCCGGGGGCGGCGCTCGAGTCGAAATTGCCGGCGTCGATCTCGACAGTTGACGGGACCGCCTCCGAGATCCGGCATCACCACGTCCCGTGAAACTCCGGTTCGCTGAGGATCCGCTCGTACTCCTCCCGGGCGCCGAGCACCCCTGCCGCGTTGGCGCCATCGCGGTAGGCCGGATACGAGAGATACTCCTGGTCGTCGATCTCGACCGTCTCGGGCCCGTGATCGGCATCGAAAACTGCCCAGTCGGTCTCCTTGACGACATCGAAGTACAGCGACATCCGCACGTCATTGTCCTGCAGATACCCCCACGCTTCAGCGAGCCACTCGTTTTTGGCCGGGGGGTCGTGTTCCGCATCCTCGGTCTCCGAGGAGCACGCAAATTCCGTGATCGCGACCGGTTTGTCCGCGAGGTCCGACACGAACCCCAGCACGCCGTCGTACACCTCGGCCGGGGACTGCCAGCCCGCCCAGGTCGCCCAGTTGTACCCGTGGACCCCACACCAGTCCACGTACGCGTCCCCGGGATAACACGCCGCCCGGTCGACCCCCCGGTTCGTGGTGTCGACGGTCCATATCCACTGGACGAAGCGCTCGTCCAGCCCGTATTCACGGAAGATGTCATGCGTCCGTTGCCACATCTCGACGAAATCCGATTCGTCATCATCCCCAACGGCGGGACTCCACGGGCTCCAGTCGCCATTGAACTCCGGGGCATAGTTGAGGTAGAACCGGCGGTGGTCGCCGTCCTCGTCGTAGACCCAAGCGGCGAGATATTCCGCCCATGTCTCGAGCTGGTCATCCCATTCGCCCGAGGCGATCTCGCGGTTGATACTGTCGGACGTCGCGTCGCGTTCCGGCAGGAACGGCTGGAAGAAGATATGGGGCACGTATCCCCGTAGCCAGGCGGTTTCCAGGAGGCTTCCCGTTAACCGCTCGACCTCGCGGGCATCGGGTTGGCCGACATCGACGAAGAATCCCAGGACCGCCGGCCGTTGCTCCAACCACGATTCGAAGGGGTCCATGACCGTCAGATCCCGGGATGGGGGAGTGACCCCCAGGAGATGCCACCCATCACGGGGAGCGTCGAGCTGCGTGTCATCGTCATTGCCCTCGAGGCGCTGGAGTTCCTCAGCCCCGTCCGGCCCTTCGGGTTCGGAGACCACATCCTGTACGACGGTGCGGTAAACCCCATAGGTACCCACTCCCGCGACCGCGGTGGCACCCGAGACCTTCAGATAATCCCGCCGGTTCATGCCCCTCCGAGGCCCGCACAAGCGGATTGTTATATACACTCAACCGAACCGACGTCGTTCCATGAGGGTCAGGCATCACACACATTCCGGCTCGCGTAAACGTTAATTGGAGCATTGTCGTGACACACGAGGATAATCACACGCTTACAAACCCGGCAACACCCCTCGAATCCAGCCATGGCGCAACGGGGGGTCGATGAGCAGTCGCGTCGGCGCCACGAGTCGTCGGAACCCGCAAACGTCCTCCCTGACGATGGCTGTCTCGTCTGGCGAACGTCCGACGGGCTCGTCCGGGAGCTCGATCCAGAGGTGCTTACCGGCCTGTCCGATCGAACGTGCCCCGACTGCGATGGCGGAGCGGTCGCAACCGGGTGTGTCCGGGAACACCGAGCCTGCGGGTACGTCGGACTGGACGGGTTCCAGGAGCCGGCCGGCTCCTCGGGCTGTCCGAAATGTGGCGAGACCGATCCGGCCTTTCCGGTCGTCGCCCGGGTGCTCACCTGTCTCGAATGCGGTCGCGTGCTCGGGTCGCCCCCATGAAGGAGCGGGCCCGCACACTTCTGAGCCTGGGGGTCTTGCTAACGCTCTGGGCGACATTCCTGGTCCTTCTCTGGCTCGTGTTCCGCGTGGGGCCCGTGATTATCCCGGTGTGGATCTTCCTGCCCGGCTTCGTCCTGACATTGGTCTTCGGCGTCGGCCTGGTCGGGGCCCGACGTTGGAACTCGGTATGGGACCGCCTGTTCGATCCGACGCTCGCGGTCCCGGGCTGGGTCTGGATCGGCGTGATGACGACCATCCTCGCGGTCGTGCTCGCGTCCATCCTGACCCCGTTGTCGGTCACGGGAATCGCGTCGATCGGACTCGCATCGCTGGCGGGATGGTACGCGGTCGTGATCGCTTCCCGGCGGCGATGGCTCGGCCGGGGGATCGTGGCCCCCTCCTGGATGGCTGTCATCCTTATAGGCACGCTCGCGCTCGTGCTCGCGCTTGCCACGCGATCGACGAATTCGGTCCTGTCGATGATCTTCCTGGCCGCGTTGCTACTGTTTTCATTCCATGTCTGGTTCGTACTCCCGTTGACCTTCTATCACGCGCTGACGGATGACGATGAACACACCGCCGGGGACTTGCCGACGCTTTCCATTCTGGTCCCCGCGTACAACGAACACACCGTCGTCGGGGAATGTATCGAGTCGCTATTACAAGTGGAGTATCCGATCGATCGGCTCGAGATCGTCGTGATCGATGACGGAAGCACCGATGGCACCTACTACGAGGCGAGCGCATACGAGCCCTGGCATGTGACCGTGCTGCGGCGCGAGAACGGTGGCAAGCACGCCGCCCTGAATATGGGCCTGGCTTGTTCGAGCGGCGAGGTGGTCGCAACGGTGGATGCGGATAGCCGTCCCGAACCCGACGCGATCGCCCGCATGGTCGGGCAACTCCAAGCCGACCCGGAGCTCGGCGCGTTGAGCGCGAACGTCCTCGCGACGAACGCCCGACGGTTCATCGGCGGGTTACAGCGCATCGAGTACGCCATCTCCAACACCAACCGCCGCGCGTACGCGGTCTTCGATGCCGTCCCCGTGGTCCCCGGCTGTCTCGGGGTCTATCGCCGTGCGGCACTGGACGACGTCTGGTACTACGATCCGGACACGATGACCGAGGATTTCGATCTGACGGTCAAGCTGCTGAAGGCGGGATGGGATGTTCGCCACGGTCGCGGGACCGTCTGGACGATCGTTCCGAGCACGTGGGAAGACCTCTGGCGCCAACGGCTGCGATGGTACCAAGGCGGACTCGAGACCATACGCAAACATCGGGACGCGCTGGTCGATCCACAGTATGCATATCTCCATGCACTGACATTACCGGCGCGGTTCGTATCCCACCTTCTGGGTCCGGTCCTCAGCATCGTGATCCTGGTCGCCGTGCTCTGGGGCTTTATCACCCATCCGTCATGGTATCTCTTCGCGTTGATCGGGCTCTTCTTCACGCTGACCGCGCTGATTACGTTGTATACCATCGTCCTCGAGGACGAACCGCTCGCGGAGCTCCGCTACGCGCCGGTGCTGTTCGTCGGCTATCGACACTTCGTCGACCTCTCGATCGGCGTCGGCAACGTCCGGGCCGTGCTTGGTCGCCGACGGTGGTGAGCGCAGGGGGAGGGCCGTGTCAGGTCGCCAGGAGCGATTTCACGACCACGAGCTCCTCGTCCTCATCCACGCGCTCCGATGTCACACAAGCCCGCACGACATCGTGAACGAGGGCTGGATCGACGGCCGGACCGCGTCCGTCACGTGTTCCCTCGATCCGAGATTGCAAGGATGCGACCTCCGAGCGAAGCTCCTCGATGGCCCCCGGGGATCCATCACCCGCTCTGTCGCGGGGAAGCTCGTCGACGCGATCGGCGAGTTCGGCGATCTGAGCCTCCAAGGCGTCGAGGCGGTCGGCGACGTCAGCACGGTTCCCGTCCGCCGGCGCCGACCTGTCGTCCCGCGCCGGTGTGGGCGGATCATTTTCGAAGAAGGATTCGACGAATGCCACCCGGTCCTCCCAGGCAAAGTCCTCGATGGCGTTCACCCGGTTCGATATCGTGGGCGCCGAGACGTCCAGCGCGTCCGCGATCTCCTGTTGAGTCGCCTCCGGCCGATGGTAGATCATGGCCAGCGCCTCCCGCTGCTGGCTGGTCAGCGCTTCGGGATCCGGCGTCGGCGCATCAGTCGAGCCGGAACTTTCGACCTGGACTTCCCCGGGATCCCCGTACTCCTCGAGTACCTCCTCGACGACATCGACGGTGGCCGTGGGGACGGCTTCTGCGATCTCTTCCATAGACGCGTCTGGACGGGACTCCGCGAGATCCAAAATGCGCTTGTGGCGCATCGACCGGGGCGGAGTCTCGTCCTGGCGCGTTTGGCTCATCTCAAGTGGCAATTACCGATATCGGCCAACCTAAATGTTACTTTCCGGACGTGAACGGTCACGATTCCCGAACGCCGTAGAGGGGCACTGACGATATTAGGAAAAACCGTCGTGATTAAGGTCATATGGTCACATAAGACCCGCATGGACACCCGGAAGATCCAGCAACTCGGCCCCTCCACGCTGGCGATGACGTTGCCCGCCGATTGGGCGTCGGAGCACGAGGTGGTCAAGGGCGACGAAGTCACCCTGCGCCGCGGGAGCAAAGGAACCTTGATGGTCATGTCGAATAGCGCCAGCGGCGAGGAAAGCGAGGCGACACTCCATGCGGATCCCCTCTCCGCTGAAGCCCTCGAGCGGGCCATCGTGGCCCAGTACGTGCTGGGTCGCCGGATTATTCATGTGGTCGAAGAGGAAGCACCCCTGTCGAACCATAAGATCAACGCGGTCTACCAGGCCGAAAACCAGCTCATGGGCCTCGGGGTCATCGAAGAAACCCCCGAACGGATCGCCATCCGGTGTTCGGTCGACTCGGAGGACTTCAAACTGGAGAACCTCCTCGAGCGGCTCGAAAACACCGGCCGGACGATGCGGGACGAGTCCATCCGTGCCCTCGCTCGGGGGGACCCGGACCTCGCCGAGCGGGCTCTCAACCGGGAGCGTCAGGCGAACAAGATCTTCGTGCTCCTGTTGCGTCTCATCTTTACCGCGTTTCAGAATCCAAATCGGGCGCGCGCAGTGGGGCTGACCTCCGGGTTCCCGCTCGTCGGCTACCGCTCGATCGCGAAGAACCTCGAGCTCACCGCGGACAATGCCGAGGATATCGCCGAGACGGTGCTCAACACGGACGGACACTCGCTCTCGATCGACGATGGCACGATGCGCCAGATCCGGGAGTTCACGGACGACGTCGACGACATCACGGGGCTCGCGGTACAGGCGGCCGTCGAACGCGAATACGACCTCACGATCGAAGTCCGCGAGAAGTACCACGCCATCCGCGATCGGGAACGCGAGATCCTCGAGGATCTGCCCGAGGTACCCAACGAAGATCTCCTGGAGGTGCGGGAGGTGCTGGTCGGCCTCCAGCAGACCGCCCAGTTCGCCATGCGCAATGCCGAGATCGCCGCAAACCTCGCATTGAATCAGGACTCCGAGTACATGACCATCTCCTAGGAACTGGCGTTTCGAGGTGTCGACGAAATGCTGGCTTCGTCACGGGCCGGATCGAATCGCGCAGATGTTAATAGGGCGCGCCACCTACGACATCGTATGAGCGAGCTCTCCGACGAGGACCGACGAATCCTTCGGCACCTGCGCGAGCGGAGCGAGGACGGGGACCGGTACTTTCGCGCCAAGGGGATTGCGGACGCCGTCGGTCTATCCGCAAAGCAAGTGGGAGTTCGCCTGTCGAAGCTCAAGGAAGTCGCCGACGACATCGTGATCGAGCCGTGGGGCCGCTCGCGCTCGACGACCTGGCACGTCCGGCCGGATCGATAACCACCCTTCTCTTTACCGCCGATCGCGAACCGGCCGCCCATGGATGCGGCCCATCTCGACGCGTTCTCGTCACGTCGCTCGACCGTTTATGCGCCGCGCGGGGCCGTCGCAACGAGCCAACCGCTCGCCGCCCGGGCCGGCGTCGCCGCCCTCGAAGATGGGGGCAACGCGTTCGACGCGGCCATCACCGCCGCGGCCGCCCTGAACGTCGTCGAACCCACGAGCACCGGGCTCGGCGGTGACGTCTTCGCGCTCTATCGGACCGCGGAGGGCGACGTCGGCGCGATGCGCAGCTGCGGGGGTGCCCCCCAGGATGCCACGATCGAGGCGGTCCGGCAGGCCACCGACACCGACGAAATGCCGTTCCTCGGCGCGCACGCCGTCACAGTCCCCGGGACCGCCCGCGGGTGGGAAGCCCTGGTCGAGCGTCACGGCGCCCGGTCGCTGGCATCAAACCTCCAGCCAGCGATCACGTACGCGCGGGAGGGCTACCCCGTCACGCCCGTCATCGCGGACCACTGGTCGGCGGCCGAGGAGCTATTCACCGAGCCCCACGCCCGCGAGGCCTACCTCAAGCAGGGCCGGGCGCCGGCGGCTGGCGAACGGATGCGCCTACCGGCGCTGGCTGAGAGCCTCCAAACCGTGGCGGACCATGGCGCGGATCCGGTCTACGAGGGGGCGATCGCGGACGCGATCGTCGAGGAGATCCGGGCCCACGGCGGGTTCATGGCCCATGCCGACCTGGCCGCATTCGAGCCGGAATTCCTCGCGCCCAGCGAGGTCGAGTACCGTGGTGCAACGATCTTCCAGCTCCCGCCGAACAACCAGGGCCCGATCGTACTCGAAGCGTTGCGGATCGCCGAAGCGATCGACGCGACCGGGGCGCCGCCGGATTCCGTCGAACGGACCCACCGGCTCGTCGAGGCGATGAAGCTTGCGTTCCACGACGGACACCGCTACATCACCGATCCGGAATACGTCGACGTCCCGGATCTGACCGATGACAGGTGGATCAAGGATCGTGCGAGCCATATCGGTGATGCTGCCCGCGCGAACCCGGAGCTCCCTCCGCCAGGTACCCGCGGGGAGGACAGCGACACCGTGCTGGTCACGGCTGCGGACGACGAGGGCAACGTTGTCACCGTCATCAATTCGCGCTTTGCCGGGTTCGGGAGTGGGTTGGTCGCCGGCGACACCGGCATCGCGCTCCAGAACCGTGGGGCCTCCTTCTCGCTCGACCCGGATCACGCGAACTGCCTCGAACCGGGCAAACGCCCGTTCCACACCCTCATTCCGGCGATCGTCCGCTTCGGACCCGAGGATTGGGCGGCCTTCGGCGTCATGGGCGGGCACATGCAACCCCAGGGGCAGCTACAGATCCTTGCCAGACTGATCGCCGACGACGCCGACCCCCAGCAGGCACTCGACGCCCCGCGCTGGCGTCACCGGGCGGACGGCCGCCTCGCGGTCGAAGCCCGGACGGAACCGCTCCTCCAGCAGGGCCTCCTCCGTCGCGGTCACGATGTCGTGGTCAATCGCGCCAGCCAGTTCGGCGGGGCCCAGTGCGTCCGGCTCCAGGATGACACGCTCGCCGCGGCCACCGAACCTCGCAAGGATGGGATCGCCGTTGGTCGGTAACCGGGTAGTATTAGGGCCTCGGGCCCAAAGGCTCAAGCGCTACCCGCAGACGCTTTTCTCGTCGAGGGTAGCACGAACGGGATCCGGCCGCCTCGCCGTACCTCCCCTCCCTACTCCCGCGCCGCTCGACTGGCTCGCGTTTCGATCTCGCCTTTCACACGTCCGGCGTCGAACTCGTGATCCGGGCGGACGCGCACCAGATCCACGAATGCCCGCGCCGCCAGCAACGTCTCGACGTCATACTCGACGAGTGCCGCGTCGATCGCCGACCGGACCCCGATCATCGGCGCGAGCATCGCCAACGCGGAGGCGATGTCGTAGGCCGTTGCATCCCCGATCGCGTCGGCGCGGACGTTCGTCGCGTCGATGAAATACACCTCTCCATCGCGGAGCAGGACGTTCTCGGCGCGGAGATCGCCATGGACGAGCCCGTTGGCGTGCATCGTGGCGAGGGCCTCGAAGAGCTCGGGCACGCTCGCACGGACCGTGTCCTCGTCGACATCGGTGAGGGATTCGAACGCCGGGAGGTACTCGAGGACGACGACGCCGAACTCGTCGACTTCGAACGCTTCGATCGGTGCCGGGGCGTTGACGCCGATCTCGCGCATGGTGCGCGTGGCCTCGAGTTCGTGCTCCGCCATCTCGTACGGGCTTTCGTAGGCCTCGAAGAACGTGGCGGAACCGCTGGTAAACGCCCCGAGGTTGCGCGCGCCCGTGAAGACCGCGTGAACCCGGGCGTTCTGAGGACTGAGGACCTTCACGAACCATTCGTCGTCGACGACGGCCGGTGTCGAAAGCCAGTTGTCCGTCTCCAGAAATTCCATTCGCATCGTCGGCCGATCGTAGCGCCGTCTGAGCTCCTCGGCGACCCGTTCGAGGTCCGACCACGGGATCGTCCCCCGGACCAGCCGGCGCACGTCCATCAGCGAAGGATCGCGCCGAATTCGTAAATAGCCATTGCCGATTGCTCAGGGCCAGAACCCGCTCTGATCGCTGGCCGAATGGATCCGCTCTAGGGCGCGTGCATACGTAGCCGCCCGGAGATTGTCCACGTCACGGGCTTCGCGGAGGTCCGCGATGTCGTGGAACGCCTCGACGATGATATCCTCGAGCTCGCGGTTGACACGCTCCTCGGTCCAATAGAACCGCTGGCGGTTTTGGACCCACTCGAAGTAACTGACGGTCACGCCCCCGGCGTTGGCCAGGATATCGGGGACGACGTCGATGTCGCGCCGTGATAAGATATCGTCGGCATCGGGCGTCGTCGGGCCGTTCGCGGCCTCCACGATGAGGTCGGCCTCGAGGGCCTCGGCGAGCTCGGCGTCGATCGCGTTCTCCAGCGCGGCCGGGATCAACACGTCGACGTCGGCGGTGAGCAGGTCCTCGTTCGTCCACTCCGCCGTATCCCCGTAGCCGACCACGGTCCCGGTGTCGTCCTTGTGTGCCCGGACCGCCACGGGATCGAGGCCGTCGGAGTCGTGAATCGCCCCGGTCGAATCGCTCACCGCGACGATCGACGCGCCCATGTCCGCGAGCAGTCGAGCCGCGATCGAGCCCGCGTTGCCGTAGCCCTGAATGGCCACCGTGGCGTCGGCGACGTCCCCGCCGGCAAACTCGACGGCTTCCCGCGCCGCGAGGACGGTCGAACGTCCCGTCGCCTCCACGCGCCCTTCGCTGCCGCCGTTCTCGAGGGACTTACCGGTCACGACGCCGGGTGCGGTCTGCCCCGTAATGGTCTCGTAGGTGTCCTTGATCCAGTTCATCTCCCGCTGGCCCGTGTTCACGTCC
>CAZAYR010000082.1:0-11323 GCA_964489365.1 uncultured Salinarchaeum sp. | reverse complement strand
ATTCGGTCTCGTTCTCCCAGCAGTAACGCGCATCACCCGAATACGTATCCGCACCGGGGAAGGCCTCGAACTGGCCGTCGCACTCGGCGACTTCATCGTCGATGTAGGTTGAGGCCGACGGGTACCGCGTCTCCTCGTGGAACTCGGAATCATCCATATTCTGATGGATATTGTAATCGTTGGCGGCCGCCACTACGCCGATGAAATCTCGTCGGTAGATCGCGGTCAGCTCGGCCCGCACCGTTTCGTTGGCCGCGTCGTGTGTGACCTCGCCCTCGGTGCGTTCCTCGAAGAACTGATACCATCCACGGTGATACTTGCTCCCGATCTCGACATAGATCGTGGCTCGTTCCACCGGATTCGAGAGGTTAGCCGTGGGGAAGTACGATGCCGACAGTTGATGGCTGATCTCTCCGCTGCCGACCGAACCTGCACGCCCATCCCCGGTCACGGTGACGATGGGGAACGTGAGGGTCTCGTCGATGTAGTGATATTCGGGCGGTGAAATCATTTCTCCGCCGTTATCCCCCGAGCGTGTCCACACGCCGCCGCCCTGGTAGGCAACCTCCCGGTCGCCCCGCTCGTAGACGAGGGCGCCGAACGAATCGGTATGGAACAGTTCGATCGTCGTGTTACCGTCCTCCGATTCGTATTCGACGGTGACGTTGCCGGCGGTGTCCTTGGTGACCAGCGAACCATCTCCCAACCGGCCGAGATCGAACCTGGTTGCTTCCGAATTCCCCAGTGCGGTGAGGCTCGACTTCGAACTCATCTGGGCCATCGAGGTTTCCATCCTCGCGATCTCGGCGTCCTCCTTGGCTTCCTCGACCGCGTAGGCCCCGAGCACCATCAGCGTGGTTACGGTCGCCAAGGTGATCGCAAGGATGAGCACGATCCCGACGACGTTCGAGATCGCGCGGTCCATGCCGGCATGGAGCCCTCGATGGCGTATAAGGCACCGCCCTAACTTACGTATAGACGGATCGCTGGTGCTCGAAGAGCAGCTCCAGTAACTTGCGCTCGCCGGTCCGGAGGTGCTCGTGGAACGTCGGTTGGGAGATATCGAGGAGTTCCGCGATCTCCTCGCCCGTACTCTCCCGCGGCCAGGAGAAAAAGCCCGCATGGTAGGCCGTCAACAGCACCTCGTGTTGCCGATCGGTCAAGCCCATGTCTGCGGCATCGCTGACGTCGGCGAGCGGGCGATCGTCGGGATCACGCTGCCGACGCGCGAGCAACGAGATGTGGGCAAACACGGACTCGAGGTTCTCCGAGAGTGTCCGGACGCTCACCGCCGTGGGGACGTCCACGACGAGCCGTCCCTCGCCGTTCTCGGCCTCGACCGCCCGGATCGTGGCCATCGCCTCGGCGAGGTGTTTCATCATCGCGAGGCCGTCCACCGCGATCTCGATCATGATGTCGTCCTCCCGATCGGAAATCTCACGCACGCTTGCATCGCCGCGGAGCTCCCGGACGACATCCCGGATCTCCGGGAATCGCGCGTCCTCGACCGCCAAGAACAACCGCGCCGAATCGTCGGCACTGAAGAAGATCCGTTCGAGTTCCACCCGCGTCTCGAGTTGCGCGGAGAGCCCCAGGATGATGTCCTGCTCGTCCCGGATCTCGTACTCGAGTTCGACCGTGGTGTCGGAGAGTAACGCACGACTGCGTTCGGCCGTATGCATCGCGTAGCCGATCGTCTCGCCGAGTTCGCGAAGCACCGCCCGTTCGTCCTCGCCGAAGGGCTGCAGTGATTCGGCGTAAACCGCCAGCAAGTCGTACAGCGCATTCTGATAGGTGATCGGGATGACCGTCAGGGATTCGAACCCGTGTTCCTCGGCCATCGCCGCTCGTTCCGGGCCGACCGACTCAGCGGTGAGGTCCTCGATGATGAGGACTTCCCGTTCCTCGAGGACGGCGCCCAGCGCGTCGCCGAGGGGGTCACCGGCGGTGTGTCCGGTCGCGATTTCGTCCTGCTCGACCGTCCCCGCCCCCCGGCCCGATGCCAGGCGGATCGCGACGCGCTCCTCGGTGAGATCGTGTTCGCCGATCCACGCACAGACGTAGGGGGAGGCCGCGGCGAGGTGTTTGCAGACGAGTTGCTCGATCTCGTCCCGTGTGGAGACTTTGACGAGCGTCTGGTTGATATCCCGGATGACCTCGTTCACGTGGTTGAGCGACTCGAGCTCGGCATGTTGGGCCTCGAGACGGCGATCCTGAAGCGTTCGCACGAGAGCGGCCTCGGCGAGGGCGATCAGGAGTTCGGTCAAGTCCTGCGAGAAGCCGGACGCTTCGGATTCCGGCAAGCTTCCGATCACGACACCATGTCGTCCGAGCGGCCAGTACTGCAACGCTCCCGACGGGGAGCGCGATGTCACCGGGACCCCGCCATCGCGTCGGATCGTCCCGTCGCCGTCGAACCCCAGGTCCGTCGCGGTCAAGCCTTCGAGCTCGTAGTCGCCATCGACATCCCCCGCCTCGGCGACCGGTCGGAATTCCCCGGCCTCTTGGTCGGCGTAGAAGACCGCCCCGCCGAAGCCCAGTGTGTCGGTCATCGCCGCGGTGATGGTCTCGCCGATAGCCTCGATGTCCCGGTGTTCGATGAGTTCCTCCGCCGCGCTCAACAGCTCTCCGAGCCGTTGCTCCCGCCGTTTGCGGCGGGTGATGTCCCGACAAATCGAGAGTCGCTGGGTCTCGCCATCGATCCTGGCGGTCTGGACCCGGACCTCTGCCCAAAAGGTCGATCCGCTTGCGTCCTCGCACTCCCGATCGGCCGGTTCGCGGACGTCCTCGTCGGTCGGGAGCCAATCGGAATCCGCGTTCGTCAGGAGGTTCTCGGGGGCCATCCCGACCATTTCCCCGGGGGAAAGTCCCCAAAGCTCGGCCGCGGCCTCGTTCACGTCGACGATCTCCCCCGTCCCGGCATCATGAATCAGGATCGCGTCCGTCGCCGCGTTGAACAGTTCACGGGTCGTCTGACGCGCCTGGTGACGCTCGACCACGTTCCGGACCCGGTTTTCGAGGAGCTCGAACTGATCCGTCCCCGTTCGCTTCGGAATGTAATCGGAGACGCCCGCGCGCACCGCTCGCCCGGCCACGTCCTCGCCACCCTGGCCGGTAAAGAGGATAAAGGGCAACTCCGGCTCCGTCGACCGGATCGTCTCGAGTAGCTCGAGTCCGTCCATCTCCGGCATCCGGTAGTCCGAGATGACACAGTCGATATCCTCGCTGGCGAGGATCTTGAGGGCTTCTTCCCCATCCGTCGCCATCGTGGCGGACATATCCTCGGCGTGATCGTTCAGGAATTGTGCGACAACGGCTGCCAGATCCGGTTCGTCGTCGACGCACAGGACGCGGATGGGGGCCGCCATCACCTCCGCCCATCCGCTTCAACATAATCAACCTTACTGCTTAGGGGACTATCTTAACATCCGAAGGGTCGTGAAATCGGGGGTATCTCCGTCGATCGTTGGGCCACTGGGCCCAGCGTGGGGGTATTTCCATGCTAAGGCCGCGGGTCGCGGGGAGATCCCCGCGGGATGGACCCCGCCGGCGGAGATGGGGAGCGCGTAAGCCCGCCGGACGGTCGGATCGACATACACGGCCCGTCGAGCTTCCCTCGTCAGCCCGATAAGCTGGATGACGCCGTCTGCGTGACGACAGACATGGCGGGCGATCCGTCGGGGATGATGCCCCCCGCGGTGCTCCCCGAGGACGGACACCAGGTCGTGCCACACGGAATCGGACATACGTAGCGTCGCGGGGCAGGGAGGTTAACGCCGCCCCATCGGTGCACGGCGAAACTGACCGCGGGCCAGGTGCATATGATTAAACGCTTCGCGGTGAAGCCTCCGTCTATGGGGCGCGTCTCCGTTCGAACGATCCGTGAACGCTACGAGGCCGGCGACCCACTGACGATGCTGACCGCGTACGACGCGTCTATTGCGCGTTGTGTCGACGCCGGCGGTGTGGACATGGTCCTCGTCGGGGATAGTGCCGGGGACAACCACCTCGGGTACGACGACACGCTCCCGGTGACACTCCAGGAGGCCCTGTCGAATACGGCAGCGGTCGTCCGGGGCGTCGAGGAGGCCCTCGTCATCGCGGATATGCCCTTCCTCTCGTACGGCATCGGCATGGAGACGTCGCTCGAGAATGCGGGGCGGTTCCTGAAAGACGCGGACGCGGATGCCGTGAAGCTCGAAACTGCTCCCCGCGGCGATCAGACCATCGAGCTCATCGACCGGTTGACGGAACTCGGGATTCCGGTGCAGGGACACATCGGGTTCACGCCTCAGCGGGTCCGGGCCCTCGGTGGGCCGGTGATTCAGGGTCGGGGGACCGATCACTCCGCGAGCGTGGACGCGCTCGTGGAGACGGCCGAACGGCTCGTCGAGGCTGGGGTATTCTCTATCGTACTCGAGACGATGACGGAGGAAGCCGCCCGGGATGTGACTGCCACTGTCGACGTGCCAACGATCGGTATCGGTGCCGGGCGGTTCGTCGACGGCCAGGTGCTCGTGGTCAACGACGTCATCGGCCTGGGCGATGCGGAGTACACCCTTTCGAAGCCCTACGCCTCGGTCGGCGAGGAGATCACGGCCGCCGTCGAGGCATACGTCGACGACGTGGAAGGGGGGACCTTTCCCGGGCCGGAGCACGCATTCGATCCCGTCGAGGAGTAACCTCAGGGACGCGGCAGCGTCTCCGGCGCCAGGCGCGTGACGTCGACGTTGCTCTCGGGAGTCACATCGATCCGATAGTCTTGATGGATAAAGGTCACCCCACGGAGTCCGTGCGAGGACCGGCACAGCCGATCGAGGGCCTCCAGATCGATGGCGTCATAGAGGGAGGGGAGTTCGTTTGGCTTGACGCCCTCCTTTTCGGCCAGTGCTTGAATTACGCTCGTGCTCGGTCGCTCGGAATCACTGAGGGACGTCATGTTAGGGCGCTCGATGGCAGTTAATCGAGCGACGGGTCCAAAAACCCAGGCTGTTGTCCGTCACACCCTTTAAGTGGGCTACGGTCACTCGACGAGGGTCCTGTCGACGAGTGTCCGGAACCCGCGTCTGAGACGGGCCGAGAGCGCGTTCGCCGAGATATCTAAATCCTCCGCGACCTCGGAGAGGGTCCGCTCGCGAGGGATCTCGAAATACCCGGCGCGGTGGGCGACGATGAGCGCTTCTCGCTGCTCGGCGGTGAGCCCGAATGACGGCCCCCGGTGCGCGAGGTGGTGCCCGGTCACCCGTTCCAGTTCGAAATCGACCGTCCCATTATCATGGAGCCCGGCGAGGGCAGCTCGCTCGGGAAACATGACCGAGAGCTGCCACACGTCGGCTCCTTTGTAACGCGCCCGTATCACGGCCCCTTGGTGGTCGGCAACTTCCTTTAACAAGGCCACTCGCGCGATGTTCCAATCCACACGGAGCAGGCAAGCGTTCGGGGAATCCGATCCATTTCCTTGGGCGTCGACTAGCGCGGCCTGACCGACCGAGCCGTCGCCCGCGAGGGCCTGGCGAAAGGCGTCGATCTCGTTGCTTCGGGCCCACAAAAACGGTGAGATCGGCTCCTCGGAAAACACCTCACGGATGACCTTGAGTTCCACGTCGGGTCGTTCCTCGAGCGTATGGGAAAGCAGAAACGCCGTCGGGCGGACGGTAACGTCGGCAACGATACTCATACGGTTACCAAACCAGAATCCACAGCTGACCTCCACATACGGATAACACGACTCTGTGGCCGAGTTAGGCCTCCAAGAGTTGGAGGTCGTCGTGGATGTAGAGTTCGTTGATGGTTCCGGTCTCCTCCTGATACTCGATGATATCCAGATCCGAGAGCCGAGGGAGGTGATGATGATGTAACGAGATGAGGACATCCTTGACGGTGTCGGGTTGCACGCCGTCCAACGATCGGCCAGTCTCCTTGGCGGCGATGTGGCGCGCAAGTTGCGCTTTTTCGATCGGGGTATCCGCAGAACGCAATGTCTCGACCAGCAATAGGCGACGTTCGTCCGCCAAGGCCCTGAGCCACTCGTCGGGGTACCGCTGATGGAACTCCGCGGCCAGATCAACCAGGTTGCGGGTCGAAGATGACATCTTAAGCCCCGGTTATTTTCCGAGCACCCTAATAATACCTCCAAAACAATTTGGATATGGCCGGCGAAACGCTTCTAGCCCGAACGTTATCCGTTTCTCGGAAATTATGACTACCCAAATTTCTCGATTATCGTTGAATCGTGACTACTTCGTTGTGCGGGTTCCGTTAACGGAACATTCCCCACCTTCTAGATGAGGACCGTTCCAGGGGCCGCGTCACGCTCGCGTATACGGTGACATGGCGTACACGAGCCCGATCACGATGCCGAGCAAGGCGAACGAAAGGACTCCCTGGAGGTTGAGGGCATATTCTCCGATCCCCCCGGTCCCATCACCACCCCAGAGCGGGACAGCAATCATCGCGAGCACCCAGATGACGAGCCCGTACACAACCCCGAGATAGATGCCAGTGTTGGGAAGGACGGCCCAGTCGGCCAACGGTTGCAGGCGGACGACGGCGGTATAGACGAGGCCGAGAATCAACCCGATCACCAGAAACGTCCCCCAGCCCGCCAGCGCGCCCTCCGCCCCGACTCCCGAGGGGATGCCTTCCGTCAGGATGTCGGGATCGAACCCGAAATAGATCACCGCGCCGGCGACGACGGCCGCGATGACGCCAGCGATTCCCCCGGTCGCCCATGTTCTCGCCCCGGAACCGCCCTGCGTGGCTGTAGCCATGGTCCAACGTCTTGGTGGAGGGAAATAAATGGCCCCGCCGCTCTCAAAGCACGATCAGGAGGTCCGTGACGTACATCACGACGAACCCCGCGAGGAACGCCAGCAGGTTCGGCGCGGTCGCGACTCGACCGCCGGCATTCCGGACCATTCCCGCGATTTCCCAATCGACTTGGAGGATCGCACCCACGCCGATCGCCAGGAAGAACGCACCCACGACGGGAGAGTAGGCGAGGCCGCCGATCCAACCGCCCAGAATGACGGGCGCGCCCGCGAGTAGCCCCAACAATGCGAAATGCCGGAGCTCGGGCCGATCCTCGTTCGCCAAGGGAGCGACGATCGCCGGCCCCTCCGTGACGTTGTGGATCATAAACCCGACCACGAGAAAGGCCCCCAGCGAGACCCGGCCGAGTGCGAACGAACTGCCGATCGCCAGCCCCTCTGCCAGGTTGTGGAGCCCGATGCCCAGGGCCACGAGATATGCGACCCACAAACCGCTCCGGCCAGGTCGATCGCCGACCCGGGATACCCGCCACGCGCTGATCGACTGGATCAGCAGGAGGGTGCCGATCACCCCGGTCGCGACGAGCAACTCGCCGTGGAATGCCCCGGGAATTCGCTCGACCAATTCGAACGCTTCGAAGGCCGCGTCAAACGCCAGAAAGCTGAGGACACCCGTCGCGAAGATCAGGACTGCATGCAACGCCGTCTCGCTCATGCCGCGGATGAACGGGAACCAAAGCATCCCGAGGACGACCGGGATGACCCCCACGAAGAGTCCGATCTCGACAAACATCCGGAGGATCCCCGGATCGAACCCGGGGGACTCCTGGGGCGCCTCGATCACGTGTCCGACGCTCGCGCCATCCGAGAGGAGCAGATCGACGTCGAGATCCCACCCGGGGTTCCAGTGGTATGGAATCACCACCCGCGCGCTCTCCCGGGCCTCGAGTGTGGTGTCACCACCCGCACCTTCGACTTCGAAGTTCCAGTAGGCCTCGTCGACGAAGACCTGTGAGATCGTAACCGACTCCGGCCCGTTGTTCGTCACGTGGAGGACGATGGTCTCGTCGTCCGGAATCGTGTGATGGGTCACGGTCACGTCGGGCAGGGGCTCCCCGGACGGAATCGCCGCCAACGGCGAGGTGAGGACGAACGCCACGAGCACGAGCCCGAGCAGGACGAGGGGGATGGCCGCGGCGATCCAGCGATAGGCGTGTTTGGTGGTGACCTCCCCCGAGTCCCGAGGGATGCCACCGTCGACGGTGCCGTCAGTGCGTTCCGGCATGTCAGCCCACCTCGAAGAAGCTCATCCAGCCGAGTTCCGCGAATTCGGACTGGTGGGCATGGAACATGTAGAGCCCCGGTTGGTGGTCCCCGTAATCGAGCTCGATGATCCCCCGCTCGGCCTGGCCCTGCGTGATCGTGTCGATCTGCTTGTGTGTCGGTTCGAGCGTCGTGCCGTGGTCGTAGTAGTCGAAGAACTGGGAGTGGGTATGAAACGAGTTGATCAGATCGAACTCCGTGACGTTCAACAAGTAGACGAGCTGGGTCCGGTCCTGATCGAGCTGAATCGGGCGCTTGGTCTGGCCGGGCTCCCAGTCCCCCTCCCCGGTGGTGTGGCCGACGGCATAGGCGAACGCCCGGGTATTGGCCGCGTAAACCTCGTTCTCGCCATCGAAGTCGGTGTCGAAGGAGTTCATGACGATCACGAGTTCCTGGACCTCCTCGTTCTCGGCGTATTCGTGATTTCGCCGGCGGGCGCGCGCGACCAAGCGGTCGCGGTATGCATCCGTGATCGGACCTTGGTAGTTGACGTATTCGCGAGGCTGTTCGCGGACCCGGTCGGGGTCGGGGTCCACGATGATGACGCCGTACAACCCTCGGTGGATGTGTTCCTTCAGGGGGAGCGAATGACAATGGTAGAAATGCATCCCCGCCGGCTGGGCGATCCACTCGTAGGTGAACGGGTCGTCCTCCTGATCGAGGACACCCGGGCCGTTTTGCGGGATGCCGTCCATGGCCGGATCGAGGTTTTTGAGATGGGGGTGAATCGTGTGAGCGTGCTGGCTGAAGTTATCGAACGTCACGCGGATGAGATCGCCTTCGACAGCCCGAATGGTCGGGCCGGGCACCTGGCCGTTGAACGCCCAGGCGTCGAACTCGATCCCGGGCGCGATCTCGATGGTCTTATCGACGGCCGTAAACTGGAAATGGCGGACGGTTCGGCCGTTTTCCTCGTAGATCTCTTGTTCGACGGCGGGCTGGCCGCTCTCGCCCGTGTTGAAGGTCGACAGGAATTCGTGGGGATCGAACTCGCGATCACGATACTCCCCGACCGCGCCGAAGTTGCCGTGTGTGTGTTCGTCCTCCCCGTTCGCGCGAACCCCACCCGCGCCGATCCCCATCGCGGTCCCGCCCGCGATCCCGAGGCCGCCGAGAACCGTTCGTCGCCGGACACCCAGGTGCTCGTCGATCGAATCCACTAATCGGTCCTCGAGAGCGGCAGTCACCTCGCCGGCGCGCTGATAATCGATGGGTGACATCGAATCCTATCGAGAGATTGGGAAGCTCCATCTTATACTTTTGGCCCATCTAAAATTCGATTGTGTCTAAACTAACTATCCTGCACGGGATCGGGCCGGACGGCGCATGGGAAGTCTATTAATTCGAGAGCCGGCACCTCCAGCTGTTCTGAATGGGCGCGTTGAGAGATGAGCTGGGCGCGTTGGGGGATGAGGGGCGAGGGAGCATATTGGCCGCGATCGCCGTCCCCTGGGGACTGCTCGTGGGCTCTCGGATGGCCCTCCCCGTCCTGTTGCCCTCGATCCGGCAAACGTTCGGCCTGAGTCTCACCGTCGCCGGAGCGCTCGTCACGATCCTCTGGCTCGCGGGGGCCGTGGGGCAACTTCCCTCCGGTGTCCTGGCGGATCGCTACCGCGAAGTCGCCATCATGGCGGCGGGCATCCTTGCGGTCGTCCTGGCGCTCGGCCTGATCGTACTCCTCCCGGCGGCCCCGGTGCTCTTCCTCGGCGTTATCCTGTGGGGGCTCGGAATGTCCCTGTATCCGATCGCCCGCATTACGCTCCTCGCGGAGGTCTTTCCGGACCGCTTGGGGAGCGCGCTCGGGGTGACGATGGCCACCGGTGACCTCGGCCAGACCGTGATCCCGCCGGTGGCCGGGACGCTGGCGGCATGGTATGCCTGGGAGGCGGGACTGGCCTTCGTCATTCCCCCTTTGGGGATCGGCGCGTTCGCGCTTTGGCTCGTGGTCTCGCCGGTCACGACGGGGGATGCCCGGGGCACCCCGATGTCGACGGCTACCCTGGGACTCGTGTGGGCGGAACTGCGACGACCGTTGATGATCTTCATGGCGGCCATCCTCTTTCTGTACATCTTCCTCTGGCAGGCCTTCACGGCGTTCTATCCGACCTACCTCGTCGTGGAAAAGGGGCTCTCGGACCAGGTTGCAGGGATCGTCTTCGGGGTCTTTTTCGCCGCCGGTGCGGTCGTGAAACCCCTCGCTGGGATGGCCTACGACCGGATCGGCGTGCGGTGGTCATTGATCACGATCCTCGGCGCGCCCGCGCTCGCCTTGTTCGTCCTCCCCTGGATGGAAGGGTTGCTGAGCCTCGTCGCCGTGACGGCGGTCATCAGCTCGATGCTCGGGACGGGCGCGATCACCCAGTCGTTTATCGCCGAGCAGTTCGCGGCCGACATCCAGGGGACGGGGCTTGGCGTCTTTCGGACGGGGACGGCCGTGCTCGGTTCCGCAGGGCCGGCGCTCTTCGGGCTGATCGCCGACAGGGGGTTCTTCGACGAGGGGTACATCCTCCTCGCAGGCATGCTGTGTCTCGTGGTGTTGCTCACGTTCAAACTGCCGGGGGAGGACTGACCCCCCATGCGAGGCGTCGATGGACGCCTCGGCTGGAATCGATCCCAACCCTGGGGCCATGGATCACCGGGAGATACCGTGACACGCCACACAATCCATCGGCTTTAATTGAGCGTTCGCGGAAGCTCCGCCACCATGGATACGTTCATTTTCCATCTCATGCCCTATCGGGCCATCGAGGGTGAGGCGTGGCCGTTCGCGGCCGACAGCTGGGATCCGGAGCTTGGCGCACGCTACTACCACCAGTACTTGGAACAGCTCGAACTCGCCGCCGACCTCGGTTTCGACGGGCTCGGATTCAACGAACATCACTTCTCCGCGTACGGGCTCCAGCCCTCGCCGGTCGTCACGGCCGCCTACATGGCGGCGAACACCGAGGACGTCACGCTCGGGTTCTTCGGCAACGTGCTCCCCGTGCGCCGAAATCCCGTGCGCCTCGCCGAGGAGCTCGCGATGCTCGATAACATCTCGGAAGGACGGGTGCTCTCTGGCTTCCCCCGGGGCATCGCCGTCGAGTACCTGGCGTACAATATTCCCCAGGAGGAGTCCCGGGACCGCCTCGGGGAGGCGTGGGAACTGGTCATCCGGACGTGGACCGAGGAGGAACCCTTCGACCACCACGGCGAGTTCTTCGACTTCGAGAACGTCTACGCGTGGCCCC
>CAZAYR010000081.1:10918-11495 GCA_964489365.1 uncultured Salinarchaeum sp. | reverse complement strand
ACGACGATGACGAGGGACACAGCCTCGAGAAACGGAATCGCCGCCATCGACATGACCGCGGTCGCCATCGGCACGAGGACGAAGGGGCGGCGCCGCGGACTGCTGTCCGCCAGCCGGCCGACCAGCAATGCGCCGGGTACGCCGACGAACGAGCTGGTCGCGAAGAGAATGCCGAGGATGAACGGACTTCCGCCGAGCTCGATCACGTATAGCGGGACGAGTAGCGAACCGCCTCCGTAGGCGACCGCCACTAGCGCCCACGCCCGGAGCCAGCCCCGAGCCATATCGGAGAGACCGAGGACGACCGGTATAGGGCTTCCTTGTTCCGATCACCCGGAGGTGGATCGGGCGGTGCTTGTCTCTACGAGCGTTTGAACCCGGTCACAGGCCGCCCCAAGGTAGTAGTTCGCCTCCTCCGGGGGATACCGCGTGTCCCATTTCGCGTCGTAATGGTCCCGGATCCGTTGCCGAAACTCCGTGATCCCCTCGTCGCCGATCCGGCGCAAGTCCGGGCGGTACTCGTAGTGGCTGAACAGCTCGGCCCGATCGTCCTGCTCCCACAGATGGACGTGCCACT
>CAZAYR010000081.1:8389-10908 GCA_964489365.1 uncultured Salinarchaeum sp. | reverse complement strand
GAATGCTGTCCCGGAAGATACGTTTCGCCGTATTCCGGCCGATAGTGTTCGGCAGCCTGGCGTTCGCCTCCGGCCTCCCAGAACTCCGGCTTGTACTCGTAATGGCTGAAGACATCGACACCGTTCTCCGTCTCCCACAGATGGACGTGCCACTGCCACCGGGGTGCTTCGGGATCGACGCGGCGGAGGCTCCGGTCGTCGAGGTGACCGGTGCTGGGGTGATATTTCGCGGCGGAGAGCGGGTTGTGTTCGTACCCCCTCGCCTCGAGGCCGGCGACGGGATCGGCGAGCACGACGCTCCCGACGTACTCCTTCTGGTCAAGGGTGTACGCCGTGTACCCTCCGACCAGCTGCGCTGCCGGATCGATCGCCGCGAGCACCCGCTGCCGCGATCGGATCGGGATCTCGACGTAACTGGCCATGACCCCGTAGCCGAGTAACCCGACACCGGCCAGGAAGTCCCGTCGCGAGACGCCACGGTCTCCGGAACTCATCTCATCCCCCAATCGTGGAGGGATAGGCGGGGAAATCGTGTTAGTAAGAATATCGCTTAGCCGTGAATGCCCCGGGCCCGGGTCGATGTAATGCCGCCAGCGACGAACGTAGCCCCTCCCTTCGCGGCGGTCGCTCAGCCGGGAATATCCGGGACTTCGAGCTCGAAGACGGTCAGATGCTCGCTGCGGTGCACGGATGCGAGTTCGGCCCCCGGAATGCCATGCTCGTCGGGATCCATGTCGGCTTTGTCGGGCGTGAACTCGGTCGGGGTGACCCACTCGACGATTTGCTGGTCGGGGTGGGTCTCCGCCCTGGCGTCGACGATGGTCTCACCCTCGAACGTGAAGGTCATCGAGGCCCCGGGCAGGGCCCGCTCGCCGACGCCCTCGGAGACGACGACGATACGACGGCCATTCGGTCGTTCGAACCCCTGGAGGCGGTCCGTCGGGACTTCGTCGGCGCGCTGGCGGACGTGGCGGGCCAGGTGGGGATACCACTCGGTGTCCCGCACCTCGCCGAACAGCGCCGCCGTCGTCTCCGAGTCGAGCTCCTCGATGTCAGTCGGTCCCAGCGCCATTGTCAGTACGCCCCCTTGTGGCCGGCGGGCTTGAAACGTTTCCCACCCAGATCGGTCGGGAAGCCACATTATGCGCCGTCAAAGGCCACGTCGGTCCACGATCCGCTGATCGCGAGCGACGACCTTGGGCGGTGGACCATGCGGCCTCCTTGGCCTGACCCCTGCGAGGAGGACTGACCTAATATAATAATATGAAATTATATGTCATACTACTCCTTTTATAATTAATATTTTTATGCCCTCGGCCCTTTCCCATAGGTATGCCACAAGGCATGGACGTGGAAGGCGATACAGCCGAGATCACGTCATCGTACGAATGTCTGGAATGCGGGCACATCGTAACTGTCGCCGAACACCCCGGGCGGTGCGACGAGTGTGGAGGGGTCCTCCAAAACCGCGCGAAATCTCTCGAGTAAACGGTCTTGTGAGCTTTCTGAATTATCCATCGGCCCCACAGCCTCGCCTCCCGCGCCGCGACCGAAGCGAGCGGATCCCGTCCGATTCCCGCCGAGGTCGGGCCGGCCGGGCCGGTCGGAGCGACCGAGGGCACACGGAAGCCTCTTGGTCCCACTCGGGGGAGGCCGAACCATGCCCGGCGAGCGGTCGTTCATCGGGATAACGGTCCTCCTCGGGATGGTGGCGTTCGTCCACGCCCTGGTGACGTGGCCGATCGCCGCGACGATTGCGCTGTTCGGGGGCGGGGCGGTCCTCGCGTTTCTCGGCGAGGCCATCGCGATCAACGGCGGGTGGGTCCGACATCACCTCGGTACGACCGTGCTCGGCGTGCCGCTCTTCGTCCTCTTTGGCTGGGTCGGCGTCGCGTACATCGCGCTTCGGGTCGCGTTGCTCGTCGTCCGAGGCGTTCCCGCGGTCCTGGTCGCGGCTTCACTGCCCACCATGTATGACGTGCTCACCGATCACTACGGCGTCGAAGCCGGGTACTGGAGCTACACCGACGAGCTGCCCGGACCGCGATACCGCGGGGTTCCCTGGTGGAACTACGCCGGGTGGTTCGTGCTCGTCGGGGCGACGACGGCACTCGCGATCCCGCTGCGCTGAACACTCAAACCGGGATTTGACCTTACGGGCATCTTACCCTTCCGGCCCGCGAAGCCCGGGATGTATGATGCCCTTCCGCCTCCGCCGTCGCTTCGAAGCAGCCGCCTTCTGGCTCGCCATCCTGCTTGCCGGTAGCTACCCGCTGCTGCTCATCACCGTCAACCAGGGTTGGGTGGGCCTCGAGGCGTTCCTCGGTGTGATCGGCGCACACGTCCTCGCCCTCGTGGCCGGTCGGGACTACCACGGCGAGCGATCCGTTCCCGGTTAGGTAGTCGTTAGTTTACCTGCCGAACGGCGTTGCTTCGCCCACCATGTTCGAGCGCATCCTCGTGCCGTTCCCGCCGGATTCACCTGATGTGAGCGTGGCGTCGTACGCGGTGGAACTGGC
>CAZAYR010000081.1:4265-8379 GCA_964489365.1 uncultured Salinarchaeum sp. | reverse complement strand
CGAGCAGTTCGGCCACGAGATCCTCATTCTGACCGTTCTCGATCGGCCCCAACAACGCGATCAGATCCGGGCTGACCCGGAGGACGAGGCGCGTCAAACAACCGATCCGATCGTCGAACTCGCCGAGGACCGCGGGGTCGAGGTCGACCGCGTCATTCGATCAGGCGAAGCGGAGGAGCAAATTCTCGGCATCTCGGAGGAGGAACCCGTTGACCTGATCGTCATGGGGACCCGAGCGCGCACGGGTGTCGATCGGGTCCTGCTGGGCAGCGTCGCCGAATCCGTCGTTCGCGAGGCGACGGTCCCCGTGCTCACGGTGACCCCCAGCGCCGCGACCACGGTTGATATCCCGGCCCAGGAGTCTCGTTGAATCCCCGGCGCCATTCCGGAGAGGTGCATCCGCCCTCGGCAACCCACCTCCTCGATGGTCCGATTGCCGCACCAAAACGTCATCCAGCGTCCGGGACGGGCGACCCGCGGGCGGATTATTGGACGTAGTCGATATCCTGGAGCCGTTCGTCAGCCGAGCCCTCCTCGACCTCCTGGCGGCCGTAGATCTGGGGCGAATCGACGCCGGTGACAACGATCATCGTCCGCATGGCCCCCTCGAGGGTTTCGTCGATCGAGGTGCCCCAAATGATCCGTGCCTCGGGGTCGATCCGGTCGTAGATCTCCTCGACGACGCCCTCGGCTTCCTCGATGGACATGTCCGAGCCGCCGGTCACGTTCACGAGCGCCGAGTTGGCGTTGCCGATGTCCACGTCGAGTAGCGGGGAGCGGAGGGCGCTCTTGACCGCGTCCTGGGCCTTCTGGTCGGTGTCGCTTTCGCCGAGCCCGATCATGGCGACGCCGCCTTTTTCCATGACGGTCCGGACGTCCGCGAAGTCGAGGTTCACGAGCCCCGGCTTGGTGATGAGCTCGGTGATGCCCTTGACGCTCCGCATGAGGACCTCGTCGGAGACCTTGAACGCCTGTCGGACGGGGAGCTTCCCGACGGAGTCGAGCAATCGATCGTTGGGGACGACGATGACGGTATCGGCGACGTCGCGGAGCCGTTCGAGGCCGGCCTCGGCGTTTGTGCGCCGCACCTCCCCCTCGGCGGTAAATGGCGTCGTGACGATGGCGATCGTGAGGGCGCCGGCGTCGCGCGCGGCCTTCGCGACGACGGGAGCGCTCCCGGTGCCCGTGCCCCCACCGAGTCCGGCGGTGACGAAGACCATGTCCGAGCCCTGGATCGCGTCCCGGATCTCGTCCTGGCTCTCGAGGGCGGCCTCCTCGCCCACCTGGGGGACCGACCCGGCTCCTCGCCCCTGGGTTTTCTGTTGGCCCATGAGGATCTTCAGATCCGACTCGATCTCGACGAGATGTTGGACGTCGGTGTTGGCCGCCACGAGCTTCGCTCCGTGGATGCCCTCTTCCATCATCCGGTTGATCGTGTTCCCGCCGGCGCCGCCACAGCCGACGACGGTAATGTTCGTCTCGAGGTCGGCGAGGATCTCCTCGAGGTCCTCGTCGGTGGTCTGGTTGACGCCGGAGATGTCGTCCCCGTCATTGGTCTCGTCCCCGGCGGCGGGACCCTCGGGCTCCTCCTCGGCGGAGTCGCCGACGGCGTCCTCGATAATCGAATCCATTTGCATGTGCCTCTTATATGCAGGCACATTATCTTTCTGTTCATGTCATACGTTTCGTTAGATCCGAGCGAGACGAAATTAATTGTGGGTTAACGGGATCCGGATCTCCCGGACGGTGGTGACATCGGTCGGTTTCACCGGGCTGCCATCGACCTCCACGACCTCCCCCTCGGCGAGGCGTCCGAACGCCGGTCCCTCGGGCACGCCCAGCGCTCTCGCCTCGGCCGGATCGAACACCTCGTCCCGCAGGACGAGGATGTCGCCCGCGAACGTGACCTCCTCGTATATGTTCTCGAGCAGGGGACGCAAGGATCTGATCAGTTCGGAGCGGTTTCCGTCCGGCGCGAGGGCGACCTGGCTTGCCAGGCGATTGCCGCTGTCGGTCGTCGAGTACGCCGCGGTCCGGTCCGCGATGCGCTCGACCGCCGCTGCTCCCGCCCGGCCGTTGAGCGCATCCACCAACGCGTCCGGGAGGGTCGCGACCTCGAGGTCATCAGGGGACTCGATCGTGACCTGGCCGATCCTCGTCCCATCCGCGATCGGCCCGAGGGCTCGTTCGATCGCTGCCACCACGGGGAGCGGCGTGTCGTCCGCTTCCCGGAGCCACGTTTCGCTCACCACCGGCGTGTCCAGGGCGTGAAGTGATTCGACAAGCGATGGGTGGGGCCCGTCGACGAGCGCGACGTCCGCGTGGCTGGCGGCGATCGCACGCCGGACGACCCGGTCCCTGACGGCACGGTCCTCGATTTCCTCGAGCGCCCAGTCCGCGGCGATGTGGCCGACCTGCCAGCCCGTCTCGTCGAGGATCCGCCGAAAGCGGGGCGCATAATGGCCACCCCCGAACCCGACGACCGTCCGGCCACCGACCGGGTCCACATCCGTCGCCGAGAGCAACGCCGCGGCGACGGCCTTCGCGGCGGTGCGGTCCGTCCATTGGGCCGGCCCGCTCCCGATTTCGACGAACAGTGTGGGCGCGCCGACGGCGCTCGGGCCGTGATGTGTACATTCGATCGCCACGTCGTAATCCGGCGGTGCGTGGCGCTGCAGTCCCTGGAAGACGCGTTTCATCAGGCCCGGGGCCGCCCGGGGGAGGGTGTGGGCCGATCCCCCATACGCGGCCTTCCCCACGTTACCGGGGACGTGCGTACTCAGGAGCGGTCCCGTCTCGCCCGCGTGCCGTGAGACGAAGACGACGGCGTCGGGCGCACGGAAGGCGTCGGCGACGGATTCGAGCTCCAAGTGGAGCTCGTCGAAGGTCCGCAGGACGCACCCGTCAGTGCGATACACGTCCCCGCCACCCGCTTCCGCGGGGCGGTCGTCGTCCCGTTCGCGCCCCCAGATGTCCCGATCGAGCAACGCCTCGCGGATGCCCATCGAGGCCTCGTCAGCCCGACTCGCGACGATCCCGATGCGTGGCCGGTCCATCGGCCGGAAGCACGAACGCCACCGTTATTAGCGCGCCGAGTACGCCCCAGGCATGGACGTCTACGGCCTGATCGGCAACCCGGTGGGCCACTCGCTGTCCCCGCCGATGCAGGAGGCCGGCTTCGCAGCCGCGGACATCGACGCGCGGTACGTCACGTTCGAACCCCCGCGCGGGCATGGCGCCGAGGCTGTGGAAGCTGCCAGGCTCCTCGGCGTCGCCGGCCTCAACGTCACCATTCCGTTCAAGCAGGACGTCCTCGAGGCGGTGGCACTTGCCGACATGGCCGCCGAAGTGGGCGCCGTCAACACGATCGATCTCAGTCCTGATCCGCCGCGTGGCTACAACACGGACGTCGAGGGGGCGATTCGCGCACTCCGCCATCACGACATCCGGATCGAGGATGCTCGCGCGGTCGTCGTCGGCGCCGGCGGCGCCGGCCGGGGCATCGCCTTCGGGCTGGCGGATGCTGGCGCGCGGGTGGCGATCGCGAACCGGACCGTCCCCCGGGCGGAGTCGATCGCGCGCGAACTCGAGGCGGCGACGGCCCATCCGCTTGACGACCTTGCCGGGCTGCTCGCGGACGCCGATATCCTCGTCCAGGCCACCAGCGTGGGCATGGAGGCCGACGAGAGCATCGTCCCCCCGGACGCGCTCCACACGGAACTGGCCGTGATGGACGCCGTTTACCGCCCGCTCGAGACGCGGTTGCTGCGGGATGCCGCGGCGGCCGGCGCGGACACGATCGACGGCGCCTGGATGTTGCTCTACCAGGGAGTCGGTGCATTCGAGCGGTGGACGGACACCCCTGCGCCGGTCGACGCCATGAACGACGCGTTGCGGGATGTCCTCACGGATAGGTGACGGTATTTAAGTAGATACGTTCGTTATTCCTGATCAATGTCGTTGATTCAGCGTATCAAGTCGGTGCTGGGCTTGAACGGGTCGGCACCCCGGGACGAGGAGGGCCCGGTGGCCGTCACCGTCGAACACGAGCCCGAGCCCGCAATCGAAGATGACGAGGGACCGCCCGCCCCCGAGCCGGACACCGGTGCGGGTG
>CAZAYR010000081.1:0-4255 GCA_964489365.1 uncultured Salinarchaeum sp. | reverse complement strand
TCACCGTCGAACACGAGCCCGAGCCCGCAACGGAGGCCGGCGACGTCGAGGAGACGCCGCCGGAGATGGAGCCTGCCGAACCCACCACGGGAACCGGCGAGGTCGAGGAGGCGCCGGCGGAGACCGAATGGCCGGACCCCGACACGGAGACCGAGACCGAGGAGACACTTCCGGAAACGGAACCGGCCGACGCCGAGCCGGACGGTCCCACGCACGACGGCCCGGTGACGGAGATCTCGGGGATCGGACCATCATATTCGGAGCGGTTGGCCGCGGCCGGGGTGGACACCGTCGGCGAGCTGGCCCGGGCCGATGCCGACGAGCTCGGCGAGGCGACCGATCTATCCCCCAAACGGATCAGCGGCTGGATCGAATCGGCACGAGATCTCGCATCGGGGAACTGATCACGCTGCGGCGGGGAGCGGCACACGACTGAGATGAGCGCGCCGGAGACCGTGACGGACCTCGCTTCCTATCGCGAGCTCGCGCGACACGCCCCCGTCGGGGCGCGGATCCCGATCGAGTCGCGGCTCACCGTCGAGGATCCGTTCCAGGCGTATCGCCGGGCCCGTGGCGAGGACGTCAGCGTCCTCCTGGAGACGACGGGCGGACAGGCGGGATGGGGATACTTCGCCGTCGACCCGGTGGAGGTCCTCTCGGCCCGGTCGCCCGCCACGCCGTGCGTCGAGGGCGAGAGTCCCTCGTTGGCCGCCCTTGCCGGTCGGCTCGAGGACGAGCAGCTCGTCCGGGGACCCTGCGAGGTCCCGTATCCCTGCGGGCTGTTTGGCTGGATCTCGTACGATCTGGCGCGGGAACTCGAGGCGCTGCCATCCGACACCGCCGACGACCGGCGGTTACCGCAGCTGCAGTTCGGCCTGTTCGACACCGTGGCGGCCTGGCAAGAACCGCGCGGGGACGGGGCGGTCGAACTCCGGCTGACCAGCTGTCCGCGCCTCGCCGCCGACCCGGCCGCATCCTACCGGACCGGGCGCCGCCGGCTCGAGACGTTCCTCGATCGCATCCAGTCGTCCGCGTCCACCCGTGAGGAATGGCCGGCAGTCACCGAGGAGGCGGTCTTTTCCAGTGCGGCCGGCCGCGAGGCCTACGCCGACCGCGTGCGGGCGATCAAGGAGTACGTTCGGGAGGGTGATACCTTCCAGGTCAACGTGTCCCACCGCCTCGAGGCGCCCGCGGCCGTGCCGCCGATCGACGTTTACGACGCGCTCCGACAGGTCAATCCCGCCCCGTATTCGGGGTTGCTCGAGTTTCCCGGCGTCGACCTCGTGAGTGCGAGTCCGGAGTTGCTGTTGGCGGTCGAGGGCGACGAGCTGGAGACCGAACCCATCGCCGGCACACGGCCGCGTGGCGCGACCCACGCGGACGATCGGGCCTTGGAGGCAGAACTCACCGGCGACGAGAAGGAACGCGCGGAGCACGCGATGCTCGTCGACTTAGAACGGAACGATCTCGGGAAGGTCGCGACCTACGGTTCCGTGGAGGTCGAGGAGTACCGCCGGGTCGATCGGTACTCCGAGGTGATGCATCTCGTGTCGCTCGTGCGCGGGGAACTCCGGGATGACGTCACGCTCGCCGGGGTCTGTGCGGCCAACCCCCTCGAACCGGCTGCGGCCTCCCACGCCAACCGGCTCTGTGCCGCCATCGCCGCCGTCTTCCCCGGTGGGACGATCACCGGGGCGCCCAAGCCCCGGACCATGGAGATCATCGAGGAGCTCGAGGAGACGAGGCGGGGCCCCTACACCGGGAGCATGGCGGCCATCGGCTTCGACGGGCGCGCGACCCTGAACATCATCATCCGGACCCTCGTGCGGTGGCGACAGGAGTATCACCTCCGGGTCGGTGCCGGCATCGTCCACGACTCCGAGCCCGAACGGGAGTACGAGGAGACCCTCGACAAGGCCAGGGCGTTGCTGTTGGCCGTCGACGAGGCGCTCGCGGACGTGGAACTCGAGGTCGCGGGATGAGCGGGGACGGCCCGCGGGTCCTGGTGATCGACAACTACGATTCGTTCGCGTACAACCTCGTCCAGTACGTCGGAGAACTCGCCGGGAGGGTAGAGGTGCGCCGGAACGACGCGATCGACGTGGCGGGCGTGCGGGCCCTCGATCCCGACGGGATCGTCGTCTCGCCGGGACCGGGGACCCCCCAGGAGGCCGGCGTTTCCATTCCGCTCTTCCGGGAGCTCGCGTTTCCCACGCTGGGCGTCTGTCTCGGCCATCAGGCCCTGAGCGCGGCCAACGGGGGACACGTCGGACACGCGCCGGAGGTGGTCCACGGCAAGCCCTCGCTCATCACGCATGACGGCCGTGGCCTGTTCGCGGAGCTCCCCGAGACCCTCGAGGTCGGCCGGTATCACTCGCTGGCCGTCGACCGGCGCGACCTCCCGGACGTCCTCGAGGAGACCGCCCGGACGGACGACGAGCGGGCGGTGGTCATGGCCGTGCGACACCGCACTCGGCCGCACATCGGCGTCCAGTTTCACCCCGAAAGCATCCTCACGCCCCACGGCAAGGCACTGATCCGGAACTTCTGCGGGATGTGTGCGACGTGAGCGGGTACGTCCATCTCGACGGCGAACTCGTCGAACAGTCGGCGGCTCGGGTGTCGGTGTTCGATCGGGGGTTTCGATACGGCGACGGCGTCTTCGAGACCCTCCGCGCGTACGGCGGCCACGTATTCGCGTGGGACGCACACATGGCGCGCCTCGACCGTTCCTGTGCGGCGCTCGATCTCGCCCACGGCATCGACCACGCGGAGCTCTACGAGCGCGTGACGTCGACGCTGTCGGCCAACGAGCTCGCGGATGCGTATGTGCGCGTGTCGATCACGCGAGGCGTCCAGGGCGGGCGGCTCGAGCCGCAGGCGGAGGTCGATCCGACGGTCGTCATCGTCACGGAGTCCATGCCCCGCGGGGGCATCCACGGGGCCTCGACGTGGGACGACCCGGCCGCGGTCGTGCTCTCGGACGTGCAGCGGGTGCCGGATGCCGCCATTCCGGCCGGGGCCAAGACGCACAACTTCCTCAACGGCATCCTGGCACGGGTGGAATCCCGGGATGCCGGGGCCGACGAGGCCATCCTCCGCGACGGCCGGGGAGCGCTCACGGAGGGGACCGTCAGCAATCTGTTTCTCGTCCGAAACGGCGAGCTCGCGACACCGAACCCCGACGTCGGCCCGCTCCTGCCCGGAATCACCCGCGCGCGTGTCCTCTCCCTGGCGGCGGACCAGGACGTCGCGGCGAGGGAAACGGTCCTGTATCCGCGTGACCTGCGGAATGCCGACGAGGCCTTCCTGACGAACACGACCTGGGAGATCCGTCCGATCGGCGCGGTTGAGGGGACGTCCATCGCGCGCGGCCCGGTGACCGACCGGCTCATCGAGGCGTTCGATCGCATGATCGAGGAGCACTGTTACCGGCCGTCTGCACCCTCTTCGGCCTGATCAAAACGTTATTTTGCCCACGCGCGGTTGCCGTAGTATGGACGCGGTGGTTCTCGCCGGCGGGTATGCGACGCGTCTGTGGCCGATCACGAAACATCGCCCGAAGATGTTCCTGCCCATCGGGGACGAAGCGGTCATCGACCGCGTCTTCGCCGCCCTGGAGACGGACGATCGCATCGACCGGGTGTACGTGAGCACGAACGCGCGGTTTGCCGATGACTTCCGTGCCCATCTCGAGAACGCCCCCTTCGAGAAACCCCGGCTCTCCGTCGAGGATACGACCGAAGAAGACGAGAAGCTGGGTGTCGTCGGCGCATTGGGCCAGCTCATCGAGCGCGAGGCCATCTCCGATGATCTCCTCGTGATCGCCGGGGACAACCTGTTCAGCTTCGAGGTGGCCGACTTCATCGATTTCTACGAGGCCAAGGGCGGGCCGTGTCTGGCGGCCTACGACGTCGGTTCGATCGACCGGGCCAAGCAGTACGGGGTCGTCGAGCTCGACGGCGACCGGGTGACGGACTTCCAGGAAAAGCCCGATCGCCCGGCCTCGACGAAGATCTCGATCGCCTGCTATGCCTTCCCCGCCGACCGGCTTTCGGCGATCCAGGAGTACCTCGCCGGCGAACACAATCCGGACGAGCCCGGCTGGTTCCTCGCGTGGCTCCAGTCACGGGAACCGGTCCACGCGTTCACCTTCGACGGGGCCTGGTTCGACATCGGCACGCCCGAGAGCTACCTCGAAGCCGTCGCGTGGCACCTCGACGGCGAGAACCTCGTCGCCGACGGGGCGGTCGTC
>CAZAYR010000080.1:1484-11659 GCA_964489365.1 uncultured Salinarchaeum sp. | reverse complement strand
AGACCAGGGCCTGGGGCTCGTCGTGTTCGCCCGCCGGGATGCGGAGGTCGTGGGTAAACTCGAATTCCTCCTCGGCCACCGCGCGTGCCTCATCGAGGATCTCGAGGTTCGTCTCGAAGACCTCCTCGGGCATCGCATCCTCCATGAGATCCTCGATGGGGCCGGTATCCAAATCCAGCATCGCCGCAGTCGCGCCGACACCGGCCGTGTTCCGCATCACTTCCCGGCCGTAATCCCGGGCGAGGTTACGGAGATCCATCGGGTACACGTGCCAGCCGTTTTCTTCGACTTGCTGCTCGAAATCGGGGATGTCCTCGACGTCGATGAGGCCGCTGTCATAGACGATGACGCCGCCCTCCCGGAGGTCGTCCAGGTTCTCCGTCAGCGGCTTGACCTCCTCGTGCCCATAGTAGGCACCCTCCTGTTGGTTCCGACCGAAGCTGTCACCCAGCGCGAGCAGGAAGTTATAGCCGTCCCCCCGCGAATGGACGGGATCCGTCCCCGCTCGGACCTCCACGTAGGTGTGACCTCCGCGTATACGCGAGGGATAGTGGCGATGGGTGAACACGTGCAGCCCCGATCGCATCAGCGCCTTGGCGAAGTTCCGGCTGGTCGAGTCGATTCCGTCCCCTGACCCGCCTGCGATCCGCCAGATGAGGTCCTCTGAACTCATATGTTGATAGCCCTGGCCCCGTCGGACCGTTAAGAGCGATTTGAGATGGCCGGTGAAAAGCCTTTGCTATCCATTGACAAGGAACGATCATGATGGAATGATTTGACGCGCGGCCCGACTCGCCCGCATTCGCCGATTTCGCGTCGATCGGACCCTCGATCGTACCATTTCCCCGATACGATTTTCGCGGGGGCTACGGCGGGTCTGCGGAGGGGCCAACGAGATCGCCCCTGTCGTCGAACGTCACGGGCTCGGGGGACCCGATCACCTCGAGTTCGGGGCGTTCTTTGGCCGCCTCGACGAGGGACGGCGAGGCGTACATGCGCTCGACTCGCATCGTGTCGGTAATCCGGAGGAGGCGAACGTGCTCTCGGGAACGCACGCCGATACTCGAGAGCGCCGCCATCAGTGCGGCCCGATCGTTCTCCATCACCGGGGGCAACCGGACGCCGCGAATGGTCGAGGCGGTGAGCGCGTTGATGAAGGTAACATCCGGATCCACCTCCTCGAAGACGTTCCGGTGCACGAAATCCGCCGACCCCATCCCCATCGCGTTCCCGTGGGTCCGCGCCGTGAGCGAGCGGACGTAGATGCGTTTGATCTCCGGGCTGTCGGGAGCCGGTTCGTTGATGGCAAAGGCGCGCCGGCCGATGACGTTCGGATCGATTCCTTGCCCGCTTACGTCCTTGCCCTGGCGATCGACGACGAGCACGTCCAGATCATCGAACGGGAGTCGGGGGAGCAGTGCTTCCGCCTCCGAGAGGAGGTCGCGCTCCCGCTCCAACAACGAGGCCGCTGGCACGCCCTCGATCCTGGCGGTCTGATCGCGTTGATCCTCGAGGATCGCGATCCCGCCGACGATCGGCAGCGTGTCGAGGAGTTGTCGCGCGATGGAGGGGACCATTTCCCGGAGGCTCCAGTCGATCGCCCAGTCGTGGGCGATGTTTGCCCCGCGCTGTTTCCCGAAGCCGATCACGAGCATCTTGGCGAGCCCGCTCTCGATGTCGCCGTCGTAATCGGTGTGGGGTTTCACGCGGTTGACCGGCACGATGGCGTCGGCTTCCGCCGCATGGGCATCCGTCACGACGGGCACGTCGCGGTCGGGCGTTCGCCCCACCTCCGTGACGTCCATGCTGGCCCGGATCTCACAGTCGACCGACGATTCGGTCACGCCGAGGGTTCCTAGCATTTCCCGCTGCCCCTCGGCTGTGGCGCCACCGTGGCTCCCCATCGCAGGGACGACGAACGGTTCGAGGCCTTGATCGCGCAACCCCTCGATCACGCCCGAGACGATCGCCGGCAAATTCGCGATCCCCCGGCTACCGACGCCGACGGCGACGTCTCCCCCATCGGGGACCCCGGAAAGGGGTAGTCGCGCGACCGCATTGGCCGCCGCGGTGGTGATCCGTCCTTCTGAAATCGGGTCGGTGTCCCATCGCTGCACGATGATCCCGAGGGGCGGGACCGACACCGCGCTGTCCAGGTCGGGGAGAGAGGATTCGTCGACGATCAGATCCCGAAGCCGCGCCATGGCTGGTGTTCACCCCCGTGGGCCATATCCGTTCGGACGTGCGCCCGAACCAGCGGTCACACGGGTCACGGCCGCTCAAACGGTGAGGCGGTTTGTGAGACCGGTTACACCCATCTGACGGGGCGTTCGTGATTTCATATCGTAGAATAGGATTTACGCGTAGTGCTTCCGAATCACGCGATCCACCGCACCCTCCCGGATCATCCGCGCGATTTCGCGGGGATCCGGCGAATCCGAAAACGCCGCAGGGTGCTTGCGTTCGAAATACTTGACGATGTTGGAGACGTCCCGGCGGAGCAGCTCTTGGGCGTTGGGGTGGTCCGTGGGGACAGCCTGGGGCCAGTCGATAAGCCAAAACGCGTCGGCTGACACCATGACGTTGTACTCGCTCAGGTCCGTGTGGATGTACCCCGCTCGATAGGTGCGCTCGATTGCCTTGATGATCTCGTCGAGGAGGGGTGCCACGACGTCCTCTTCGACGTTCGCGCGCGCGAGTTCCGCCCCCGTCAAATGTTCCATGACGATCGCATGGCGGTTCTGATCGAGCGGCTGGGGTACGCGAACGGTCTCCGCGAGGTCCTTCAGGACTTCGAACTCACGTTCGGCTGCCTGTCGCGCGGTGTATAACCACGAAACGTGATCTCGATCGGCGGTGTATGCTCGTTCCCGGTCCACGCGACGGAAGTTCGTCAATCCTTCGCGGTGAAACTTCAGGGCCCGCGGGTCGCTGTTCCTTGCCTCCAGGACGTCGCTCTCTTTCCCTTCCCCCAACGGTGCGCCAACCCCGACGATGACGTCCCGCTCGGCGAAGGTGTGCAACGCCAGGGCATCGTACCCTTCGAAGAGAAGCCGGTACCCCTCGTATTGAATCGTCCGGCGTTCGATGAGCTCCTGGCGTAAACAGCGGTCTAACCGGTAGTCGACCTCCTCGGCGTCCAGCCGCGAATACGAGGGGAGTTCGCCGCGATCTACCCATTCGCTGAAACGCATGCCGTGCTCCACGCCGGACAGCAGGTAGAAATCCTCCGGCTCCAACTCCGACATCAGCGGGGCGACGTTCCTCACCATGGCGGACAATTGGCGGGCCAATGCCTTCGGATCATCGGCTGGCGCGGAGAAAGGTTAATATACAAAACCCTATTTCGCGATATCGAATTTCCTCTGAAGGTGGAGCTTCCCCCCGGCGTCTCGACCCATCAAAACGCGTCGAGGGTCGCCTGATCCCGCTGGAGCGCCCGGGCCCGATATCCCCGCCGCGTAAGCGCCTTCGCGAGCGCGTCGGCAAACCCGTGATGGATGTAGGTCATCTCCGGATCGACCGTTTCGACGAGGCCGACGAGCTCCGAGAAGTCACAATGATCGGAGAGGGGGAACCCTCGATCGAGGCCCCGCCCATAGACGTAGCCGGCATTGATCGCCCACCCGGAAAACCCGGCGGTAACTGCCTCCTGTTCGCTGACGAGGTCTTCGACCCACTCCGCCTGTCGGAGCGACCCCGGCACCACCACGACATCCGCCGGATCCAGATCGAGCTCGGAATCGACCACTCGCGTCTCGAGGGCCTGCCCGGTCGCGCGTGCGATGACGCGATTGAGTTCGACGATCCCCGTTGACGCAAACACTCGGTCGACCCCGAGTCGGTCGAGCAGGCGGAGGACGCGCTGTGCTTTGCCCAGGGCATACGCGAAGCAAATCACTGGCCGACCGGCGTGGGCGGTCATCCAGGCCTCGACCTCGCCTTCGATCGATGCGATCGTCGGGAAGCTGTACGACGGGTCCCCATACGTCGCCTCGACCACCAGGACGTCCGCCGACGGGGGTGCAAAGCCCTCGAGCCCGTAGCGATCCCGGACGGCGACGTCGCCGGTGTAGAGGATGCGTCGGTCCCCGTCGCGGATCAAGGCGGCCCGGCTCCCGTCGATATGTCCGGAATCCAGGAGTTCGATCTCTTCGGGGACGGCCGGATCGATCAAAAGGTCACGACGCGTCTCGGCGAGTGCGGCGGTGACCGGCGAACACGCGATCGGCGCATCGCCGACCAGGCGCGGGAGATGGTCCGTGTGCGCGTGTGATACGATGTTCCAATCGCCGGTCGGATCGCTCGCATCACACCGGATCGTCCCGAGGGTCTGGGTCTCGATCTCGATCCCATCGTGCAGCCGCACCCGAACGCTCACTGTCGTCCCCTCCCCGGCGGCGGGCATGAGCGTTTTCCCTCGGCACGCCCTGATACGGGCATGGAGTTTCGGGCGCTCGCCGCGCGGTTCGCGGCCATCGAGCGCCAGTCGGGTCGCCATGCAAAGCGGGACCTCCTCGCCGACCTGTTGGGGCCGGTCGGCGAGGACCAGTTGGGCCCCGTCCTCCGGCTTGCCCGTGGCCGGGTGTTCGAACGGTGGGAGCCCGGCGAGATCGGGATTTCGAGTACCCGCACCCTGGAGGCGATCGCTCGCGCGACGGGGCGCCGGGAGGCGGACCTCGAGGCACGGTGGCGCGAACTCGGGGACCTCGGGTCGGCGGCCGCCGAGGCGGTGACACAGGACCAACAGGCCACGCTCGTGAGCCGACCCCTGACGGTCCGCCGGGTTCACGATGGCCTCAGAGCCCTCGACGACGTGTCGGGTGCGGGGAGCACGGATCGACGGGTCGGTGAACTCGCGGGCCTTCTCTCGGATGCGGACCCAAAGTCAGCCAAGTATCTCGTCAGGATCGCCGGCGGGGCGATGCGACTCGGTATCGGGGAGGGACTGATTCGGGACGCGATTGCGCATGCGTTTCTCGACGGGACGGAATCGGATATCGCCGCAGTCAAACGGGCTTACGAGGTGACCAACGATTTCGGCCGCGTCGCCCGTGTCGCGAAACGTGACGGGGTCGACGGGCTGGCGGATCTCCGGATCGAACCGTTCCGGCCGATCAAGCCGATGCTCGCCCAGCGGACCGAGGACGTCGAAACGGCGATCGCGGACCTCGGCGATGCGGCTGGGAAGGTGCTCCTGGAGGTCAAATACGACGGGATGCGGGCGAAGGTCCACCGGGAGGGGGAGCGGATCGTCATCTACACCCGCCGGTTGGAGGAGGTGACCCCGCAGTTCCCTGACGCCGTGGCGGCTATTGAAGAGGCGCTGGAGGCCTCCCGCGCAATCTTCGAGGCCGAGCTCGTCGGGATCGATCCATCGACCGGCGATCCGGTCCCGTTCCAGGAGCTCTCCCGGCGGATCAAACGGAAACACGACATCGAGGCGGTCGCCGCCGAGATCCCCGTCCGGATCTACCCCTTCGATCTTCTGCTGCTCGGGGACGACCCGTTGCTCGAACGTCCGCTCCGTGATCGGCTCGTCACGCTCGACAACACGATCCACGAGACGTCCCGGGTCGAACGCGCCAGCAACCGCCTCACCGACGATCCCGTGGACGCCCAGGCGTTTCTCGAAGAGGCCCGGGCGGCCGGCCACGAAGGCCTGATGGTGAAGAACCTCGACGCGCGGTACGAGCCCGGCGCACGGGTAGGGTACCAGCGAAAATTGAAACCGACGCTGGAGGCACTGGATCTCATCGTCACCCGGGCGAAGTGGAGCGAGGGCCGCAAGCGGGGGTTTCTCGGCCGGCCGTATCTGGCCTGTCGGGACGAGGACGGAGGGTTCCGCGAAGTCGGACGGATGCACAGCGGGTTCACCGACGAGCAACTCGAACGATTCACCGAACTGGTCGAACCGCGCATCGAGGCGGTCGAGGGGCGGGAGGCACGATTTCGGCCGGAGGTCGTCCTCGAGGTCGAATGCGCGGAGATCCAGCGTTCGCCGACCTACGACTCGGGGTTCGCCCTCCGCTTTCCCCGCCTGCGGCGCATCAGGGAGGATCTGGGCCCCGACGACGTCGACACGCTCGACCGGATCCGGGCGGTGTACCGGGCACAGGCGGAATCACTTTGAGCACTCGACCGTCGTAGGTTGGTATGACGGTCCTCGAGGACGTCCCCGTCCGGCAACTCCCGACCGAGTCTCGGCCGGGGGCGGAGAACATGGCTCTCGACGCCGTGGCGGCCGATCGAGCCGCGAGTGACGCCCTCGCCAGCGTCCGGGTGTACGGCTGGTCGCCCAGTACGCTCTCGCTGGGGTACGCCCAGGACCCTGCGACGGTCGACTGGGGGTTTTGCGAGCAGGAGGGCATCCACGTTACCCGACGTCCGACCGGCGGCGGCGGGATCTATCACGACCGCTACGGGGATATCGCGTATTCCATCGTCGCCCCGCGGGACGCCCTCCCTGAGGACCTGATGGAGTCCTATCGGCTCCTCTGCGAACCCGTCGTCGAGGCGATGCGCGAGCTAGGGGTGCCCGTCGCATTTAGCGATGTCGAACGCGAAGCATGCTACGAGCCGGCCTGTTATCTCCGCGCCCTCAACCCGTCCCACGACCTCGTCGTGACGGACGACCGGGGGACGCGCAAGCTCAGCGGGAACGCCCAGTACCGCCGGAAATCCGCGATCGTCCAGCACGGTTCGATCACGTTCGAGAGCCGACCGGGCCGTCACGTGGCGTGTTTCGCCGAGGATGACCTCTCGCCGGAGACGTTCGACGAACGGGTCACCGCGATCGCGGCGCACGCTGACGTCGACCGGTCGACCGCGGTGAGCACGTTGGAGACACACCTGCGCACCTGGTCGGGCGCGCACGACGCGGAATGGACCGAGTCCGAACTGCGCCGCATGCGCGCGCTCGTCGACGACCAATTCGGGTCCAACCGCTGGATCCAGGATCGCGAACGGGGGACCCCGGAGGTTTGACCGTGCCGAGCGAACGTCTCGTTGCCCACGGCCACGAACACGTCCGCGCGACCCACGGGAGCACGCTCGAGGTCACCTCCGACGACTGGTTGACGCCTGCGGGCGACTGTATCGTGGGAATCGCGGCCGATCGCGCGCCGGCGTCGTTCGAGGAGACGTTCGTGGAGGCGGCTCGCCACGCGGATACGCGGATCACCCTGACCCTCGAGGCCGGGGCATGTCGGCAGGTCGTACGGGGTCACGGCGACCCCGATCTCACGTGCGACAGCGATCGTTGTCTCATCGTCCGGACGAGCCGACACGTCGACGATCGGACAGTCATGATCGGCGCGGACACGGCGGCGGCCGATCTCGATCGCGAGATAGTCGCGACCCTGCAGGCGGGTTCGGAACTCGGCGTGACAGTGACTGCCGAGCGGGGCGGGATCGATGGGGGTTAATCGCCGGCGATACGAAGCCTCCCACATGGCGGGCGATCCGGAACCCGCGGAGAACATTGGTGGGGGGTATGGACGTGCGCCCGAGGCTGATCCCTCGAGTGCCGCGTCGTCGCGAGCCGAGGCGGTCGTGGACCGCCTGGGCGAGCTGTACTGGCGGAAGATGTACGGCGATCAGGATGCGTTCACATGCCTCGTCCGGACAATCCTGAGCCAGAATACCAGCGACGTGGCGAGCCAACCCGCCTTCGATGCGTTGATCGAGCAGTACGGGGCGGAGGATCTCGCGCAGGCACTTCGCGAGGCCCCGTCGGCGGAGATCGTCGAGGCGATCCGCCCGGCCGGGCTGTACAATCAGAAAACGCGTGTCCTCCAGGAGGTCGCCGACATCGTCATCGCGGAATTCGGTGGCCAGCCCGAGTTCGATCGATTCGTCCGGGAGGAATCCTACGAGGCGGTCCGGGACGAACTCCTCTCGATGTCGGGCGTGGGGCCGAAGACCGCGGATTGTGTCCTCCTCTTCGCCGGTGGGCGGGACGGCGTGTTCCCCGTCGATACGCACGTCCACCGCATTTATCGTCGTCTCGGGATCGCGCCACCCGACGCCGATCACGAAACCGTGCGGGCCGTCCTCGAGGGCCGCACGGCCGAGGCTCGAGGCGTCCCCGCGGAGAAGTGTGGCTTCGGTCACACGGCCTCGATTCAGTTCGGCCGCGAATACTGCCAGGCCCGGTCCCCCGCCTGTCTGGACGGGCCCGAGGCCTGTCCGCTCTCCGGTCGTTGCGAGCAGGTCGGCGTCGATCCGCTCGAGGAACACGTCGTCGATCCCGCCGAAACCGTCTAGACGACCGGCCATCTGGCCGCCTTGACAGGTATTATGGGAGAGGCCCTCCCTCCTCCCGATACCCATGGCAGATGTCATCGTTGCGGGGGGCGGGCCTGCGGGCCTCAGCGCCGCCCTCTTCACCGCCAAGAACGGGCTGGAGACGACGGTCTTCGATACGGAAGAGACCTGGATGGCACGCGCGCACCTGTTCAACTACCCCGGCATCCGGAGCATTTCGGGGCCGGAGTACATGGAGATCACGCGCGGCCAGGTAGCCGACCGGGGGGCCGAGGTGAACCTCGGCGAGGAGGTCGAGACGATCGAGGCCGATGGCGGTGGGTTCGCCGTCTCGACCGACCAGGACGAGTACCACGCGGACTACGTGGTCCTCGCCACCGGTGCGAACCGGGACCTGGCCGAGTCGGCGGGTTGTGCCTTTTCGGACGATCTCGTCGACGTGAACCTCTCGATGGAGACGAGCGTGGACGACCTCTACGCGACCGGCGCAATGGTCCGCCAACAGGAGTGGCAGGCCGTCATCGCCGCGGGTGACGGCGCGGCGGCGGCGCTTTCGATCCTCAGCAAAGAACTGGGCGAGCACTATCACGACTTCGATACGCCCGGGGACGTGCCGACGTTCGCCGCGGGTCCGCGGGAGTAGGGGGCCAGCCGCCGACTTAGACGGCGCTCATCGGTCGCTACACCGAGACGTGAGCATCTCGTCGCGAGGTAGGCTTATACGTCGTCCCCCCGTAGCAACCGATACCCTATGAAGAGCAAACTGACGCTCGCGTTGAGTCGCGCAAAGTTCGCCGCGATCGGTGCCGCCATCGGCGGTGGGGCCGGCGGACTGGTCAACCGGAATATGGCAAGTACCGGGGCGGCCGCGGGCGCCCTCATCGGCGCGATCATCGGCGAGAAGCGTGTGTCCGTGCGCTCGCTCGTCGAGGACGTCAAGGAACGCAACGACCTCCCGCAATTGTCCCGATCCTAGAGAAACGGCCGGTAGTAGTACGGACTGACGTAGCCCTCGATCACGGCCGCCACCCCGAGGAGCACGGCGACACCGAGGAGAATCCAGACGCTTCGCTGGAGCGCGTCCGCGAGATGTTGCCGGTCGGCCCCGCCCCACCACGTACGCAGGAAAGCGGCGCCCAGATGCAGGCCGAGCGCACCGGCGATGATGATGGCGGGGAACTCGAAGATCCCGTGCGGGATCACGAACGCCAGGAGCTCGGCGAGTTCGGGCTCCAGCCGAGCCACCGCGGCGATCATGACCCCGTTGGAGAGCAGGAGCCCGATAGCGGGGATCCCGAGGGCGAGCCCGCCCATCGCGATCGAGATCGTCACCGTGAGGTTGTTACTGAAGAAGTAAAGCGGCGCGGTCGGGCCAACCAACAGCGAGATCCGCTCGCCGATGGAGGTCTCGAACACGCCCACGAGCGGTTCCACGGCGACCCAGCCCACGGCCATGCCACCAACAAGCAATAATAACGCGACGGCATGGGTAACCGGGGATTCGCGGACGAAGGCCACCATCTCGCGGACCCCACGCCGGAGCCCGCCCGTGAGCTGGGTGCCCACGGCGACCTCCGGGCGGGCCGGCGGATCCACGGCGCCCTGGTAGTCACCGTAGAACGCCGTTTTGAGCAGATCCAACACCGGAACCACGAACAGGAACGAGACAAGCGTGGTAAAGGCGGGCGCGCCCACCGCGGCGAACGTCCCCGAGACGCCGGAGAACAGGACGAGCAACCCGATCGCGACCGCGTAATAGATCACGGCGGTGGCGAACTCCGCCCGGATGAACGCGACGCTGCCACGCAGGGCGGCCAGCGGCGTCGTATCGTCGACGATCAGCGCCACGGGCGCGAACACGAACACGGCGCGGATCGCGATGGCCCCGGCCGCCCACCCCAACAGGA
>CAZAYR010000080.1:0-1474 GCA_964489365.1 uncultured Salinarchaeum sp. | reverse complement strand
ACAGGACGAATATCGCCACAAAAATGGCCAGCGCCACGGAGACCAGCGCGGCGAGCCAGATCACGAGGACCGCGACGCCAGTAATGAGACTCCAGAGGATGAACTCGAGCAGATACAGGCCGATCATCCCGAGCCAGTGCCGGCGGAATCCCGCAATCCCCCCGAGCGTCCCGGATCGACCCCGGAGCCGGGCGGTACATGTTGCGAGTTGCCCGGCGCTCGTGGCGGCACTGAGCAGGAGCAACGACAGCCCCGCCGCGAGTACCGTTCCCACCACGATGAGGATGGCGGGGACGGACAGGAGCGGTTCGAACGCGGGCGCGAGTTGTTCGCTCCATTCGGCGAAGGCCTCGGGTTCCGTCCCCGGATCCGGCGGCTCGGGCAGGGCACGAAATTCCGCCCGGAAGGTCTCGAGTCGACCCGTAATGACGTAGTACGCCAGCAGGAAGGCCAGGCCGAGGTACATCACGACCTGGCCGATCGCCAGGACGACCATGCCGAGGAGATAGAACGGGAAGAAATCGGCCGGCCGCCGCCGGATCGTTCTCGCGACCGTCCGCGTCGCGTCCGAGAGATCCATGTAGCGATGTAGCGCACCCCCGGTCTTTAATTCGACCGGAGCAGGCAACCGTTCACTCGACGGTAAGGACCAGTTTCCCGAGGTAACTTTCGCCGACGAGGGCCTCGTGGGCGTCGGGCGCCGCATCGAGCGGATACACACGTTCGACGGCGACATCCAGATTCGCGGCGGCCAACTGGCCCGCGATCCCGCGGAGCGGCTCCCGCAGGTCCGGGGCGTTGAACATGCTCATGAACGTGAACTGCACGTCACGGTTCCTCGCGGCGGTCACGTCCTCGATGGTGACCTCGGGATCATCCTCCCCGATCCCGACGATTCGGGCGCGCGTGTTGGCGATGTCAGCGTCCATCGATGCGTACTCAGCGAGCTTGTGATCCAGAACGACGTCAACGCCCCCCGGGGCCACCTCGAGGATCGCGTCGGCCAGGTCCGGACGGTCGTACGCGAAGACGGTGTCCGCACCGAGAGCGGCGACCCGGTCGGTGTACTCCTCGCCGGCCGTCGCGATCACCTCCCCACCGGCTGCCGCGGCGAGCTGGACGGCGATATGGCCGACGCCCCCGGCACCCCCGTGGATCAAACACGTCTCGCCGAGCGACAGGTCGGCGATATCGATCAGGGATCGCCACGCCGTGCTCCCGACGACGCCGATCGCGGCGGCGGCCACGGCGTCGACGCCCTCAGGTAGCCCGACCACACGGTCGGTCGGGACACGAGCGTACTCCGCGTAACTCCCGTGGTAGGACCCGTTCCCGATCCCCGTCCCGAACACCCGATCCCCGACGGAAAACGCGGTGACATCCGTGCCGACCTCGGCGACCTGGCCCGCGAAGTCGACACCGGGGATAAACGGCCGTTCGACGGGTTCGTACGAGCCCTCTCGGAAGTACGTAT
>CAZAYR010000079.1:0-12134 GCA_964489365.1 uncultured Salinarchaeum sp. | reverse complement strand
GTCCGTCGACGACGATGGCTACCTGGTGGTGATCGACCGCGTGGACAACATGCTCAACAGCGGCGGCGAGAACATCTACCCCCAGGAGGTCGAACGCGTGCTCGAGAACTATCCCGGGGTCGACGACGTGGCCGTCGTGGGGCTCGACGACGACCACTGGGGGGACCTGATCGCCGCGGTCGTCTCGACCGAGGACGGCGTGACGGCGGACGAGCTCGACGAATTCTGCAAGGAAAGCGACGAACTCGCGGACTTCAAGCGCCCCCGTCGGTACGAGCTCACCGACGAGGAACTGCCCCGCACCGCGACGGGGACTCTCCAGCGCGAGGTCGTGATCGATCAGTTTTTCCAGGAATAAGCGCGGTCAGTCCGCGACCAGTTCGACGGTGCCCAGCGAGCCGAACTTGATCGTGAACACGTCCCCCGGCTCGATATCCACCGCGGCGGTGATGCCCCCAGTCATCACGAGATCCCCGGCGTCCAGGCGCTCACCCCGATCGACGAGGCGGTCCGCGAGCCACGCCACCCCGCGGGCGGGGTTGCCCATGATGTCCGCGCCGACGCCCGTCTCCACGAGGTCGCCGTTATGCGAGAGGGTCACGCTCTCCATAGCGAGATCCACGTCGCCGATATCGATGGCGCGCTCGCCCAGCACGACGCGACGACAGGACGTGATGTCGGCGATGACGTCCTGGGCGGTCGGGATGCGCCAGTCGGTAAAGCGACTCTCGATGATCTCGAGCAGTGGGACGACCCGCTCGGTCTTGACGATCACGTCGGTCGGGGTCGTCGGCGGCTCGAGGGGTTCGCCCAGGACGAGCCCGATCTCGGCCTCGACACGGGGTCGGATGCATTCGTCGAGATCGAGGCGCGAGCCCTCCAACAGCAGCTGGGAGGGGACCGGACAGAAGATCGGCTCGTCGATGCCGAGCTGTTCCTGTTTGGCCCCACTCACGAGCCCGAGTTTGTAACCCGCGACCGTGCCGTCCTCGCCGACGATCCGCTCGATCACCCGGTCCTGAATACGGTAGGCGTCCTCCACCGAGAAGTCGGCCTCTTCCGTGAGCGGGTCGATGGTTTCCCGTTCGGTGAATCCGTGGTAGACGCGGTCGGCAAACTCCTCGAGGAGCTCGTCTGACGCAGCCATACGGGAGGCTCCCCCAGCGGCGACAAAACGTTGGCGCTTGGGTGTCTCGTGCCGAAACGGCGCCGTCGTCGGATCGACGGTGCTCAGACGTAGGGCACGCCGTCGCTGCCGTACTGGTCGCCGAACCACTGGTGATCCGAGGCCGTGCCGATCTCCTCCTGCCACTCGACGGTCTCCCAGTCGGGCTCGAAGTTCAGGTAGCCCGGCCCCGCGAAGAGCTCGAGTCTGACCCCGCTCGCGGGATCTTTCACGTAGAGGTAGTTCGCGTTCGTGATCGCATGACGGCCCGGCCCGGCGTCGAGTTCCACCCGATGCTCGCGGAGCATGTCCGCCGCATCCCAGAGGTCCTGGAGGTGATCGACGTGATACGAGATGTGATGAAAGCGGGTATCGGGGTCTTCGATGCGATGTAGGCCGATATCGTGGGGGAGCGCGGTGACGGCCATCCACCAGCCCCAGATCTGTCCCTCGGGGTCCTTGAACACCTCGTTGAGGCCGAAGTCGAACTCCTCCTGGAGGAAGGCGGCGTGGTCCGGCGCGTTCGGGTCCTGGACGTGGATGTGGTCGATCCGCTGTGGGAAGACCCGATTGGCCTGGTCGGTGTTGTATCGCCGGGTCGGGATCATCGAACCTTTGTCGCCCTCCGGTTTCGGCTTCTCGACGTCCCAGTAGAGCTCCCACGGGTGGCCACCCGGCACCTCGAACTGGATGGCCTCGCCCACGCCGGCTTCGTGGGACCCATCGACGCGGTCGTACGCGATACCGATGTCCGACAGCCGATCCGCGTATCCCTCCAGCGATTCGGGATCGGCCACACGCCAGCCGATGTGATCGACGCCGCCCTGGGTCCCCTCCGTCAGGCTCATGCTATGATGCTCGTGGTCACGGAACCCGCAGAGGTAGGCCGTGTCGTCGGTGCGTTCGACGACCTGGAGGTTCATCATCTCGGAGAAAAACCAGAGCGATTCTTCCAGGTCCGGCGTCTCGAAGGCGACGTGGCCGAGTTTCGCGAGGCTTGGCATACGTGTGGATGCGTCCATCGGCGAAATAATCATTATTACTTCGGGGCCCGCAGGCCGGGAATCGCCGAAATGGCCTTAACGGGGTTGTGACGAGTCGATCAGATCAAGGAGGTTCCCCGCGAAGATCCCCTCGCGCTCGTCCTCGTCGATCGACATGTCCTCGACGGCCGCGAGTCCCCGTTCGATGTCCGCGCTCCCCCGCCCGGCGCCAAAGGGGTAGTCCGTCCCGAAGACGAAGTGGTCCCCGAAGAGATCGTGGGCACATTCGTGGGCCGAGACGCCACCGCTTAGGGCGGAGTCGGCGTGGAAGTCGGCGAAGTAGTTCTGGCTGACCGGCTGGTCGAGATCGGGCAGGTCGGTGTCCGCGTAGTTCTCCGGGTATGCCAAACGGGTTTCGTAGAAGCCGTCGATCCGGCTCGCGAAGAAGGGGATCATCCCGCCCCCGTGATGGGAGACCAGCTCGAAGTCGTACTCCTGCGTGACGCCTCCGAAGACGAGCCGCGAGAGCGCGAGCGTGGTATCGAAGGGCCATCCGAAGAGGCGGTGATCCATGTACTCCGAGGCCCAGTCGTACCACTCGTAAAGTTGCGGGTGCAACCAGAGCGGCGCGTCGTGGTGTGCGGCGCGCTCGAACAGCGGGGCGAACTCGGGGCGATCGAGTGGCTTCCCGTCGATGTTCGAGAAGATCTGGACGCCCGCCATGTCCAGGTCCTCGATACACCGGTCGAACTCGTCGATCAGCTCGTTGGACACCCGGGGGATCGTGCCGACCGGGATGATCCGATCCGGATGCTCGTCGGCGAGTCGACGGATCTCGTCGTTGGCGAGCTTCGTGAACCGCACGGCCTCCTCGCCGGTGATATTCCGCCAGAAGGGCAACGGCGCGATCGAGACCACGTGCTTGTCGATGCCGTACTCTTCCATGTGCTCGATCCGCCGGTCCATGTTCCACAGGAACGACGGTCGGCCGGTCAGCCCCGCGAAGCCGGCCTCTTCCTCCAGGGTCTCGAAGAAGTGTTCCGTCAGCGCGTGGGTGTATGCGTCGATAATCATGGGAAGCGTCCTCGGTGACACTGGACCCTTCCCCCGCGATCCGCTTGAAGGCTACTTTCGACGCCAATGCGGAAGGTTTCTTGGCGTAATCGCCGCTACGCGACGCATGGACGTGATCCATAGTGCGATCTGGGTGGACGATCTCGACCGCTCGCTCGCCTTCTACACGGACCTGCTCGGCCTCGAGGAGACGAACCGCTTCGAAGGCGGCGACGGTGCGCTGAACGTGTATTTGAGCGGGCGAGGCGAGGGCGAGCTCCAGTTGAAGTACGATCCCGATCGCGAACCGCCGAGCCCGTCGGGGATCGATCACGTCGCCATCGCCGTGACGGATATCGATGCGACGGTCGAACGGGTCCGGGAAGCGGGATATCCGTTACACCGGGGACCGCTCGATTCGTCGGGGGCGAACGCCCGGGTGGCGTTCATGGAGGATCCGGACGGCTACGGCATCGAGTTCGTCGAGCCTTTTGCTTGAGCACCCAGTGGCACGTTTGGCCGCTTGCCGGCGGAGGGCTACGAAGAGGCCTGTCCACGCCCGGGCGACGCGCCAACGAAGAAACTGGCTCCGGAATCTACCCGGCAGTCCCAGATCCCTGTTTCGTGGGGCCGACTCGACATCAACGATCGTCGGCCTCGGGGGAGTGTTCCACATCCGGGGTAGTCGGTTCGCGCTCGACACCCGTCGCCGATGGCGTTCCGGCTCCGCCGAAGAGCCGTTCTCGCAACGGTCGCGTGTGCTGTTTTTCGGCCAAGAGCACCGAACACTCCACCTCCTCAAGGACATCGAGCACGAGGGAGCCCCGGAAGAGCCGCGACAGGACCCCGCGTTCGGTCGCCCCGATGATCAGGAGCGAGGCATCCTCGGCGGCCGCCGCGATGCGGCGTTCGACGTCGCCACCCACCACCCGCATGTCGACGTCGGTGAGCTCGTTCTCGGCCGCCCACGACCGCAGAAACGCTTCCCCGCGAGCCCGATCGTCGGTCACGTGTAAGAGCGTCACGGAGGCATCGAACTGATCCTGAAACGCCCTGGCGGCGGCCGCCGCCAGATCCGAGTCGGGCCCCCCCGCGGTCGGGAGTAACATACGGGACAGGTCGAAGCCCCGATCCCGAAACACCAGGAAGTCACAGGGCAAGTCGTGGGCCAGTTCGTCCAGTGTGGGTTCCGCGCGCCCGGGTGCGCCGTGGGAGTCCGGCCCCCAACCCATGACGCACGTATCCGCCCCGTAGCGACTCGCCGCCCCGAAGATTTCCTCGAACGGTCGATGCGAGAGGACGACGTGCGTTTCGATATCCGCGTCGTACGTTTCCGCATCGTCCTGGGCCCGCTCTAACACGTTGTGGGCTTCCGTGTATTCGCGCTGATTCCGGGCGGCCTCGAGGGACGTCTGGCGCGGGACTTCGACGATATGGACCGCGACGATCGTCCCGTCGCGATGGTTCGCGATCGCGGCGCCGAGGGTGATCAGGTGGTGTTGGCTTTCCGGGTTCGCCAGCGGGACCATCACCCGGTAATCGCCCCCCTCGGGTTGGACGGACGTCGTCGCCGAGACGGCGACGTCCGGTAGCTCTTCGGATCGTTCCAGGACGTATCGGGCGAGCACACCCGCCTCCTCGACTTGCTGGCGGGCATACACCATGTACCACAGGATCGCGAACACGGCAATGCCGGCCGAAAACAGGATCACGACCCGCGGTCGGATGAAGACGATCAGCGCGAACGAGCAAATGGCGCCGAGCACGGGCACCAGCGGATACAGCGGGACCTCGAACTCCGGCTCGTATCCCCCTGGCTCGGCCTCCCGGAAGACGATCAACGCGATATTCAACAGGCCATACACCACGAGATGCAGGACGCTCCCGGCAGTCGCCAGGGTTTCGAGATTGCCGAAGAGGATGAAGACGATAATGAGGCCCCCCGTAATCGCGATCGCACGGTACGGGGTGGTGAATCGGGGATGGATCTCGTTCAGTCGCGGCGAGACCAGCTTGTCCCGACCCATGGCGAAATTGATCCGGGAGGAGGCGAGGATCGAGGCGTTCGCCGACGAGGCGGTGGCGAGTAAACCGCCGAGCAGGAGCGCGCCGGCCCCCAGCGGCCCCATCAACATGCGGGCGACGTCGACGACGGCCGTCTCGTTGCCCGCCACGACCTCCATTTCGACGGCGGCCAACACTGCCAGCAGGATCAACGCATACATCCCCGTCACGATCACGACGCTCCCGATCACAGCGCGGGGCAGGTTTCGGCCAGGATCACGGATCTCCTCCCCGACCGACGTGATCTGGACGAAGCCCAGATAGGAGACGAATACGAGGCCCGTGACCGGGAGCACCGGCGTCCAGCCGAACGGATCGACCGGTCGCAGGGTCTCGAGGTCGGCATTCAACAGGCCGAATATCGTGAAGACCAGAAGGATGCCCACGAGCGTGATGACGATGAAGTTCTGGAGCCGTCCGGTCTCCTTCGCGCCGATGTAGTTGACGGCGATGAAAAAGATCGCGCCCGCGAGCCCGATGATCTGGGCGGGTTCGAGCGTGATCGGGCCGATCGCCACCCCGGAGATCGCGATGAACTCGTAGACGTACGCGCCGAACCCGTACATGTAAAACGCCGACGCGAAGGCAAGTCCCAGCCAGTTGCCCCACCCCGCGACGGAGCCAAACAGCGGTCCGAGCCCCTGATTGATATAATAATACGCGCCGCCCGAGACCGGCATGGCCGTGCCAAGCTCCGAGGCCGATAGCGCCGTGAGCAGCGCCAGGACCCCGCCGATCACGAAGGCCAGGGCCGCCAACGGGCCGAGCCTGGCCACGGCTGGCCCCGGGAGCACAAAGATCCCCGCCCCGATCATCGTGCCGACCCCGATCGTCAGCGCGGCGAGCGGGCCCAGGTCCTTGGCGAGTTCCTCGTCGGTTTCCATCGTGAATCCTCCCGGTTACTGTCGTCCGACAAGGCGATTGAGCAGGGTCCGGCGCGTGGGTCGCTCCGCGATGAGCACCGAACAGTCCACCTCCTGGAGCACGTCGATCGTGAGTGCCCCGCGGGCCAGCCGCGCCAACACACCGGCCTCGGTGGCCCCGATCAGGACCATCGAGTGGGTGCGCGCCGCCTCCGCGATGGCGCCATCGATATCCCCCGTCGCCGGCAGTCGCCGGGCGTCGGAGAGCCCGTGTGCGTCCGCCCAGTCGGCAAGAAACCCGGCCGCGGTGTCTTCCGTATCCCCGACGTGCAAGAGGGTGATCGTCGCCCCGAACTCGGCGCGGAGAACCCTGGCGACGGTGGCCGCGAGCTCCGAGTGAGGTCCACCGGTCGTCGGCAGCAACACCCTCGACGGGTCAAAGCCCCGATCCTTAAAGACGAGGAAGTCACACGGCAACTTCGCGGCGAGTTCGTCGACCGGGGACTCGGCCCGGCCCGCGACGCCGGTGGTGTCCGGCCCCCATCCCATAACACAAACATCCGCATCATACCGACGTGCACTGTCGGAGATCTGGCCGAACAACTGGTGGGAGAACACGGTGTGGGTCTCGATCGAGGCCCCCAGCTCCGCGGCATCGCGGCGCGCTCCGGCGAGCAGATCTTTCGCACCCGCGTACTCGAACCGCTCGCGGGCGGCTGCGAGTGAGGTCTGGTCGGGGACCTGGACGATCGTGATCGCGATCACCCGTCCACCCCGTTGGTTCGCGATCGCGGCCCCGAGCGAGATGAGATGGGATTCCGAGGCGGGGTTCGCAAGCGCGACCAGTACCACGAATTCCTCCTGCTCGCGGCCGGGACCTACTGGCTCGGGCTCACCCATCAGACGCCTGCCCTCCTGGCGGGCGACAACCGGGTCTGCCAGGCCCCACGGCCCGGGGTAACCGGCCGGACCCGGCCATCACCGCGGGATCGGGCCGCGAGCCCCAAAGCTCCGGAGGTCTCGCCCGCCGAGAGCAAGATCCCGCCGATGGTAGTCTCGTCGGGGACGTCGGTGTTCCGGTGGAACCCCGTTGAGCGTTCTTCGACACCTGCGGGGGAATGATCGGCGCCACGGGCCTTCGCGGTGACGTGGACGACGATGATGGGGACGAGGGAGCTATGTCGCATGGAACTCCGTCGCGGAGCAGGCGAACACTGCCATCCCCAGCTCGCATGTGCTCGACTGATTCTCGGCAGCTGGTATGAGCGTTATTGCTCGAATGCCCGAAATCGGGCCCAACGGCCGCGTTTTGGCGGCCTACGCCGGGATGGGGGTTGATGAGATGCCGGCGCGATGGTCGAAGCCGCGTTTAGAAGAGGTAGCCGCGCTCTTCGCGCTGGACCGACACCCACTTTGGCTCGGTGAGCTCGTCGATGATCCAGTCGCTGTTGTACCGGCCCACACCGGAGGATTTCATCCCCCCGAACGGCGCCGCAGGCTCGGCGTTGACGGGCTGGTCGTTGATGTGGATCATGCCGGTGTCGATCCGGTCGGCGACCGCCTCGGCCCGGAGCGCGTCCTCGCTGTGGACGGAGCCGCTGAGGCCGTACTCCGTATCGTTGGCCAGCTCGACGGCCTCGTCATCCGAGGAGAACGGAATGATCGGCGCGACGGGGCCGAAGTGCTCGTTGCACGCGGCGGCCATGTCGTTCGTGACGCCGGTGAGGACGGTCGGCTCCACGAAGAGCCCGTCGTGGTCACCCCCAGTCTCCAGGGTGGCCCCCTCCTCGACCGTCCGTGCGACGTAGTCGAGGATTTTGTCGCGCTGGGACTCGTTGATGATCGGCCCGAGGACGTTCGCGTCGTCGGTCGGATCGCCGATGGGGAGCTCGGCCGCGCGCTCGGCGAGCTGTGAGGCGTACTCGTCGTAGATGGACTCGTGGACGAGGTGCCGGTTGATCGAGATACAGACCTGTCCCTGGTGCCAGAACGTCCCGAAGAGCCCGGAGTCGACCGCGCGTTCGACGTCGGCGTCCTCGAGCACGACGTGGGCGTTGTTGCCCCCGAGTTCGAGCGCGGGGAGGGCGAAGTGCTCGATCGCGTTCTGGGCGACGAGCCGGCCGACTTCCGTCGAGCCGGTAAACGCCACGACGTCGCTCGCCGGATGCGCGGAGACGCGGTCGCCGGCCTCCGAGCCCGAGCCCGTAACGACGTTGAGGACGCCCTCCGGCAGTCCGGCTTCCTCGAATAGTTTCGCGATGATCAGCCCTCCGGTGACCGGGGTCGGCGAGGCCGGGTTGAGCACCACGGCATTTCCCAGTGCGATCGCGGGGGCGACGACCCGGATCGAGAGCTTGAGGGGAACGTTCCACGGGGTGATGACCCCGATGACCCCGGCCGGCTCCTTCTTGATCAGGTTGTCCTTGCCGGGGATCTTCGATTGGGCGTGCTTGCCGGACGATCGGAACGCGAACTGCGCGGCATCGTAGACGAACGTGACGGCCCCCCCGTGTTCGATGTCCTGTTTGGGCTTCGTCCCGCCGGTTTCCACGGCGATCCACTCGCGGATCTCCTCGGCGTGTTCCTCCATCAGGCGCGCCACTTCCCGGACGACCTTGGCGCGTTCGTCCGGCGAGGTCTTTGCCCACTCCTCCTGGGCGGGGACTGCGGCCTCGTAGGCCGCGTCGACGTCCGCCGCGAGACCCTGGGGCACCTGCGTGAGGACATCCCCGGTCGCCGGATTGGTCACATCCGTGCGGTCCCGGTCCGGCACGCGACGCCACTCGCCGTCGACGAACATTGCGTCCCAGTCCGCGTCGACCGAGAAATCCGTCGGTCCTTGTGCGGTTGCTTGCTGGCTCATAGCTACTGAAACCATCGCACGAGTAACTTAAAAATCTGCCTCCCGCGGCCCTCAGGCCCGTCGATCCTGGGTGTACGGCACCTCGTCGACCGTCGCGCGGATCCGGGTCTGGGCGTGGCGTTCGACCTTCGGGTTCGGCGATCCGGGCTCGCCCCACACGATGGTGACCTCAGTGCCGGGCTCGCTGTAATCTGGATCGATGCGACACAGCGAGACCATCGAGCGGATGTCCCATTGATACGAACGGGAGTGGGAGGTCCCCACGATCTCCCCTCCCACCTCGATCGCGTCGTAGTTGGCTCGGCCCCACCCGACGCGGGGGAGTTCCATGAACTTGTGCGGATCCCCGTCACGGTACCAGGACGCGTGGACGTCGAGGACGTCCTCGTCGTTCCAGCGCAGGGTCACGAACGTCCGGTCGGGATCCTCGTATGCCACCCGGAGTGGGTCCCGGCCGATGAATTCGTGGTCGAAATCGATCAGCGGGCCGTATCCGAGCTCCACCGGGCTCATGTAGTAATCGGCAATATCGTCCGAGCGAAAGCTCCCGTCGATCGAGTAGGTCGCCTCCCGACTGTCCGCGTCGAGCCACGCGCGATACGCGGCCATCGACTCGGCATCGTAGATCGGCGGGGCCCCGGGTGGCAGCCACCCGAGTTTGACCGAGAGGGTATGGTAGGCCTTCGAGCCGAGCTGTGTGAGGCCGTCGTCCGCTCCCGCCTGGAGGATCGCGTCTTTCACGTCGTCAGCGTGTTCGAACGGGCCGATCAGTTCGAATCCGGGTTCCGTCGACATCCCGTGACCGAGCACGATCGTCTCACAGCCAGCGAACTCCACCTCGCGGAACCGGAAAAAGCCGATCCCCTCGAGGTCCGCGTCGGTGAGTTCTTCCAGAACGGCCAGCGCGTTCGGCCCCTGGACCTGGTAGACGAACCGGGAGGGGTCCCCATCGAGGGCGGACGTGCGGGGTTCGGTCTCCAAGGTTACGTCATACTCCCCACGTTCCACTTGGAACCGGACCCAGTTGGCCGACAGCACCCCGGGCCCGTAGAATTCCTCCTCGCCCAACCGGAGCAGCGGCCCGTCCCCGATCAGGTAGCCGTCGGGACTACACATGATCACCTGCTTTGCCTGCCCGACGTCGAACGAGGAGAAATCGTTGACACTCAGGTATTCGAGCAGCGCCGCGGCGTCCGGGCCGGTCACCCGGAGGGACGTCATGTGGTGTGAGAGGTCCGCGAGGGTACAGGTCTCCGTGATCGCCCGTTGCTCGTCGCGCCAGTTGGTGAACTCGTTGGGCACGACCGGGAAATTATCCGTGTAATCGCTGCCCTGCTCGCGCAGAATGCGGACGGGATCGCCGGAAGCCTCGATCCGCTCAGGTTCCATGCACACGGCCCGCCGGCGCCGACCAAGAAAGCTTGTGAATAGTCCGCACTGGTTCACAAAGCTAAACCCCCGCTTGCCGCCATGTGGGAGGTATGCCCGAGATCATCGACGCGACCTCGCACATCATGCCGGAAGCGGCATTGGACGAGCTCGAGCGACAGGCGCCCTCCGCGGAAGCCGCGAGCTTGCGAAACGCCCCGCGTATGTTTGCCGAGGAGGAACGCGTCGATTGGCTCGACCGACACGGGATCGACCGCCAGGTCATTAACCTCGCCGCGCCCATGGTGTTTCAGAACGCCGGACCCGACGCGGCGCTTTCCGCGACGCGCGTCGCCAACGACGAGATCCGCCGCATCGCCGACGAGTGGCCGGATCGGTTCATCGCGACGGGTACCGTGCCGTTCCTGACGGACGAATACGTGGATGAAGCCCGTCGCTGCGTCGAGGAACTCGGGATGCGGGGCATTCAGATCTTCTCGAACGTCAACGGCCGCTTGCTCGACGACGAGGCCTTCGAACCGTTCTGGGCCGCCATGGACGACCTCGACGCCCCGGTGTGGATCCATCCACAGCTCCACGACTGGCACGAGTACGACCAGGGGACGACCTGGATCTACAAGATGCTCGGCTGGCCGTTCGACACCACGGTCGCCGTCGCACGGCTCATCTTCACCGGCGTACTGGAACGCTATCGCAACGTGGAACTCGTCACCCACCACCTCGGGGGCATGCTCCCGTACGTCATCGGGCGCGTCCGTTCCTGGTATCGGACCCGCCGCGAGGAGCCTGAACTGTACGCGAACCCGGAGATGGCCGACCTCTCCGAGCCCCTCGAGGCCTACTTCGACCGGGTTTACGGCGATACCGCCGTGAGCTCGGTGGGCGAATCCTACCCGCTTCGATGTGGCTACGAGTTCTTCGGCCCGGAACACATGGTCTTCAGCGCGGATTATCCGTTCGGGCCCGACCGCGGCGAGTACTGGGTCGGAACGATCAAGGAGGCGATGGACGAGCTGCGGATTCCGGACGGGGAAAAGGAGCGCATCTATTCGGGGAACGTGACGGAGCTGCTCGACCTGTAGGCTCAGTCCGCCTCGGCCTCGGTGCCGTTCATGTTCGCCGCGACGTCGGTAATCATGTCCTCCTGGCCGCCCACGACACCGAGGTCGCCGAGTTCCACGAGGATCTCCCGCGGGTCGAGGTCGTACCGGTCCGCCACCCGTTTGGTATGGCGAAGGAATGAGGAATACACGCCGGCGTACCCGAGCATCAGCGAATCGTTGTCGAGTTCCGGCATGGTCTCCGGCGTGAGCATCGGCAACAGCACGTCCTCGGCTGCATCCATGACCGAGAAGAAATCCGGGCGCACGTCGTAGCCGGCTTTCTTCAGGACGCCGACGAGGACCTCCATCTGGGCGTTCCCGGAGCCCGCCCCCAGTCCGCGCAGACACCCGTCGACGGTCTCGGCGCCCGCTTCGATGCCAGCGAGGGTGTTCGCGATGCCGAGTCCAAGGTTGTTGTGGGCGTGAAAGCCCACGCCGATGTCGAGTTCCTCGGACAGCAGCGAGACGCGATCGCGGACGTCGGCGGGCAACATGGCGCCCGCGGAATCCATGACATACACGTAATCCGCGCCGTAGGACTCCATGAGCTTGGCCTGCTCGAGGACCTTTTCGGGGGGTTCCATGTGCGAGAGCATGAGCAGCCCCGTCGCCTCCAGGCCGAGCTCCTCGAGGTACTCGAAATGCTCTTGG
>CAZAYR010000078.1:0-12256 GCA_964489365.1 uncultured Salinarchaeum sp. | reverse complement strand
GCGCGAACATGCTCTTGTAGGTCGGCGAGGCGGCGCTGACGTCGCTGGTGACCGCTTGGACCATCGCCGAGGTCATCGTCTGGCCCGACTGCGAGACGGTCTCGATCGGCCCGAGTTACGGAATGCCGAAGGGGCCGGAATGGACCGCGGGCATCCGCGGTCGCAGGCCCATCGCCATCGCCACGACCATCGTTTCCCCGATCGCCCGCGAGAGCGCGAGGATGAACGACGCGAAGATCCCGGAAGTCGCCGCGGGGATCACCACGGTCGTCGTGACGTGGAACTTCGTGGCGCCCAGACCGTACCCGGCCTGTCGAAGCTCGTCGGGAACCGCGCTCATGGCGTCCTCGGAGAGCGAGGAGACCATCGGGATGATGAGGATGCCGACCATGATCGAGGCGCTGAGGACGTTGAACGTCCCGAGATCGAGCCCGAACCGCCGGAGGAACGGCGTCACGTACACCAACGCCAGGTAGCCGTACACGACCGTCGGGATCCCCGCCAGGATCTCCAGGCCCGGTTTCAGGATGCCCCGCGTCCGGTCGCTCGCGTATTCGCTCAGGTACGTCGCCGCGGCGACCCCGACGGGGATCGCGATCAGGCCGGAGATGACCGTCACGAGCAGCGTTCCGAAGATCAGAGGGATCGCGCCGAACTGGTCCCGGTCGGTCACCCACGTCGTGCCCGTGAAGAACTCGAGGGGCGAGACCATGCCGAAAAACCGGACCGCATCCACGGCGAGCGCGGCGACGATGCCCAGGGTGACGAGGACCGAGACCGCTGCACACAGGAACAGGACGTACCCGTACAGCCGCTCGCGGGTCTCCCGGCTCCGCTGGCGACCCTGTAACTCGAAGCTCATTGTGCGATGTCCATGCGCGTAGCGGGATCGGCGCGCTACAGGTGCTCCTCGAGCTTGGCGATGTTGTCCTCGACCTGCTGGTCGCTCGAGGGCACGTAGTTGATCTCCTCCGGGATCACGTCGGTGCTAACCTCCTCGAAGTAGAACCGCAGGAATGCCTCGACCTCCTCGCGCTGCATGGCTTCCTCGCTCGGATAGATGAACAGCGGACGGGCCATCGGATACGTGCCATCCGCCGCGGCCTGGAGGCCGGGCGCCCCACATTCGTCGTCTTCGGATGCACGAACTTCGAGGGCTTTGACCTGATCCTCGTTCGAGCCGTAGTAGGAATATCCAAAGTATCCGATCCCGCCGGGGTTGTCCTGAATCCCCTGGACGATGAGGTTGTCCTCCTCGGTAGGCTCGTGTTCGGCGGTGTGATTGCGGTCGCCGCCGTCGTGGTTGATCACGTTCGCGGTGAACCAGTCGTACGTGCCGGACGTGGATGCCGGCCCGAACATCTCGATGGGCTCGTCGGGGAACTCGTCGCGGACCTCCGACCAATTGTCGACGCCGTCCTCGCGCCAGATCATCGACAGCTCCTCGAAGGTCATGCAGTCGACCCAGTCGTTCTCGTTGTTGACCGCCATGGTCAACGCGTCCCCGGCGATATGGAACTCGACCGGACTGACATCGTTCTCCCCGCAGTGCTCGACTTCGGAGTCCTGGATCTCCCGCGACGCGCCGTTGATGTCGGAATTTCCGGGACAGAAGTGATTCTCGAAGCCGCCCCCGCTGCCAGTGGAGTCGACCGTGACGTTGACCTCCGGATGCATCCCCATGAACTCCTCGGCCATGTAATTCGAGATCGGGTAGACGGTGCTGCTCCCGGTGATGACGACCTCGCCGGTGAGCTCGTCCGATCCGTCGTCACCGCTCCCATCATCACCGCTGCCGTCATCGCCGCTCCCATCGTCACTGCCGTCGGCATTTCCATCGCCGGATCCGTCGTCGTCCCCCCCGAAACAACCGGCAAGCGACAGGGCACCGGCGCCCGCGAGGGCCGCGATCGTCGATCGTCGAGTGATCCTCCGTCCGCCGTCGTGCTGGCTTGGGGCCATCACCTGTTGATCCGCCGAGTCCGTACAAGAAGCCTTATAATATTGATATATCTTGCACGGTATTCGTATGAGTCGGAAGTAATCGTTCGTAGGACTATATGGGGATACCCAGCCGTAAGGGGCGGGACATGCCGAGGGCTCCGGGCCGACAGTCGTCGGGGGTGCAAGAGAGTCTCCGCCGAGTCGAGCGACCGGCCTACGGGATCGGGATCCAGGCCGACGACGGGAGCAGCCCCAGCATCGCGAGGGCGGCAATCATGAAGGACGTGATGACGATACTCGCGGCGGGCGGGTCCAGATGGGTGTCCGCGTGTGCATAGAGGCATCGCTGGGCGAGTTCCCCCACGATCGCCCCCACCGCGCCGCCCGCCGCGCCAAGCGCGATCGCTTCGCCCAGGGGCAGGGCGATGGCGATCGCGGTTGGGTTATGGGCCCCCGACCCCGCGGCCGCCACCACGAGCGTGCTCGCCGGCAGGGCCATGTGGTGGGTCACCGGGATCCGGGCGACGCCCGCACAGAGGAACGCGAGGGCGACGGTGCTGATCCCGAAGGCGAGAAAGGGACTCCCGGTCACATACGCCACGACGGCGCCCAGGATGCCGACCACCACGCCGAGTACGGTCACGTGGGACCACTGATACTGGTAGGGGAGCCACGGTTCGACCGTCCCGGGTCCAGCGTCGTTCGCGACATCGAGGCCGCCCCCTCGTTCGAATGGCGTCATGTCGAGATAGCCGCGGGTCGGCGCGCCCACCACGTCGTAACCGAGGGCGATTCGGTGGGCAACGGCCGAAAGGACGACCCCGAGCGCCACGGGGTCGGTCGGGACGGCGATGCCGCGCGAGATCGTCCCCACGAGATACCCGAGGAGGCCGAACCCTCCGCCGACTACGAGGACGTCGGGTCGGCTCCCCAACCCCTGCGTGATGTGTTTGGCCGGGTGGTATCCGCCATCGCGTTCGATGTATCCCCGCTTTGCGGCGTAGGCCACGGCTGCCGCGCCTCCGCCGAAAGCCACGTGCGGTCCGAGGACGGCCCCGAAGGCGATCCCACCCGTGATATCGATCGGTGCGTCAAGCCCTGCGGTCCGGGCAACGAGCGCGAACAGTTCACCGACGATGACCAGCAAACCGGCAAGGGAGAAGGCCTGGAGGGCGCCGACGGCGGCCCCGAAGGCACCCCCTGCGAAGGCGACAACGGCAAGCTCCCATGCGAGGCCCTCGAGGGTGGACATGCGCGTGCTCAGAGCGAGTGGGTTTCGACGATCTCATCGAAGAGCTCGCTGACCCGCTTGCGGACGTCCTCGCGGATCTCCCGAACCCTGTCGAGGTCGGCACCGTCGGGGTCTTCGAGGGCCCAATCGCGCACGTCGACATCGGTCTCGGCGTCGAGCGCCAGGGTCGAACATCCCATGGTCGCAACGTAATCGCATCGCTCGACTTCTTCCGTGGTGATGAGTCGAGGTTCGCGCGTGGAGAGATCGCAGCCGGCATCCTCCATCGCCTCGAGAACGACATCGTGCACTGCGTCGGCTGGGTCCGTGCCACCGGTGACGAGTTCGACGTCGTCTGCGAGGCCGCGTTGTGCCCGTTCCCGCTCCGCGAAGGCCAGGGCCATCTGGCTCCGGCCGGCGTTCCGTACGCAAATCAACCCGATCCGGATGGTCTCCCCGCTCATGCCGGCGCCTCGCTGGTGGTATCGAGCGCCGATAGCAACGCGACAGCCCGTCGTGTCGGCCGGTAGTAGTGCCACGTCCCCTCCTTGCGGCGCTCGACCAGTCCCGCGGCGGTCAGATCACCCAACCCGTGACTGACGGCGCTCTCGCTCACGTCCATCAACGGCGTGAGTTCACAGACACAGAGGTCGCGATCGGCCGCGGCGAGGAGGCGAACGATCCGGTGGCGGGTGTCGTCCCCGAGCGTCCGTAGCGCGGCCCGGTCGCGGCTCGTATTCGACGGAACTTCGGCGTTCAGCGCCTCAAGTGCGGCAAGTCGGTTCTCGACGTCCTCGTTTCGGCAACTCTCCGGTTGATCCTCGAGAAGCCGCTCGATCCGGGAGGCTTCCATGAGTAGATGAACAACTGTACATCTAATCAAACTTTCTTTCTTCCACTGACCGCGCCGTCCCCACGCCTGGCGGCAGCGAGTGGGCGTGAACATCCATGGGCCTTACTTTCCCGACCACGAGACGCCGGTATGGACGCCGCGACCAATAGACGACAATGGGGCAGTCGGTCCGGCGAATACTCGCCGAGCTATTACGCCCACCTCGGCGCGAACAACGCGAGCCGGAGCCTCGTCCGGATCCTCGATGCTTTTCTCCCGGGCAAGGAGGCCGCCGTCTTCGAGGTGGGGTGTAGTTCCGGGCGACACCTCGCGCACCTCCTCGACCAGGGGTACGAGAACCTCCACGGCATCGACATCAACGGCGAATCGTTCGAGGTCATGGCCGAGCACTTCCCGGACCTTGCGGACACGGGATCGTTCCGAACGGGTGCGATCGAAGCCATCCTTCCCGACCTCCCCGACGATGCGTACGATGTGGTATATTCGGTCGAGACGCTCCAGCACGTCCACGAGGACGACACCTGGGTGTTCGAGGAGCTCGCGCGGATTACCGGCGAGCTGCTCGTCACGATCGAGAACGAGGGCGACGGGGACCGCCCAGATCCCCCTGAGGACGGCGTCAGATACGTGAACGACGAGTTCCCGATCTACTTCCGGGACTGGGGCGAGGTGTTCGCGGCCCACGGGCTCGAGCCGAAACTCACCCATTCAGGGAAACTCGACACCATCCGGGTGTTCGAGCAGCCCAACGGAACCTGAGGCGAACCCGTCCGTTCCAGGGGCCCCTACCGACGGTTAGGCGTCCTCGCCCGCCCCGGTGTCCAGGGGGATGCCCGTAATCTCGAATCTCGCCCCGCCAGCCTGGCTCTCGGTCGCCGAGATCTCCCAGCCGTGTGCGCGGACGATGTCGGCGACGATCGCGAGTCCGAACCCCGTGCCGTCCTCGCGGGTCGTCGCGCCGGGTTCGAAGAGGCGATCCCGAATGGCCGGGGGAATCCCGGCGCCGTCGTCGGCCACGTAGATCCCCTGTCGGTCGGGGAGCACGCCGACGGTCACGGTCACGTCCGCGCCGCCGTGCTCGACCGCATTGCGAAAGAGGTTCTCCAGGAGCTGCCGCAGCCGCTCGCGGTCGGCGTGCACCGCCGCTGAGGCGTCGCAGGCGACTTCGAGCCGAGCCGCCGAAGCCTCGATCATCTCCCAGGACGCGGTCGCAATCTCCGCGAGTGCGACCGGTGACGTCTCGTCGATCTGCATTCCCGCCCTGGCGAGGGAAAGCAGATCGGCGATGAGGGCTCGCATCCGATCGTGGGCCCGGCGTACGGCCGCGAAGTGTTCGTCCTCGCCGGACTCCTCGGCCAGCTCGAGCCGGCCTTCGGCCACGTTCAACGGATTCCGAAGGTCGTGGGAGACGATGCTGGCGAACTCTTCGAGGCGCTCGTTCTGGCGCTCCAGTCGGCGACGGTACTCCTCGTGTTCACTGACGTCCGTCAGGGTCACCATCGCGCCCAGCTGTGCGTGATCGGTCGAGAACGGGTTCGTCGTGACCCGATAATAGCGGGTGGTGTCGTCCCGTTCGAAGGTGAGGACTTGGCTCGGGGTCCCAACGGCTTCGGCGAGCCTCGGTTCGACCGCTTCGAGCGACTCACGCCGGGCATTGCGGATGGCGGGGAACAGGTTCACGGCGGCGTCGTTCCATTCCAGGAGGCGCCCGTCCTCGTCGAGCAGGAGGACGGGATCGTCCACGTCGCCCGCCCGTTGGACGGCTTGAAACCGGTCGACGAACGCGTAGAGGACCCCCACCGCGAACGCGGCGACGCCAATCGGGGAGTGGGTCACGTCGAGGAGGTACGGCGTGAACACGCCACCGAGGTCGAACACGACTGGTAATCCCGTGAGGCCCACGAGGGCCAACAGCGGCCCCGTGTCGTAGCTCACCTCCAGGAACAGCTCGAAGAGCATGAACAACCCGACGGCCGCGAGGGCGTACGCCAGTCCCATCACGATCCAGTGGGGGGCACCGTGGTGGATCGCCAGGTACGGAAACGGCTCCGTCACCGCCTCGCTCGAAAAGTACCACCCATGGAGGGGGTTGGTGACCTTGACGAGGACGATGAGGACAAAGATCCCGACCACCGTTCGGCGGATCGCCCGGTTGCGATGGAGGCTCCGGCCGGTGTAGGCCGAACAGAAGTACAGCCACGGCCCCACGGCGGCGATGCCGATCACGAGCCCCGCGACGAAGCACGCATACTGGAGCGTCGGCGTCGGGGCGAGGAGATAGCCCACGTGTGCGAACGCCCATCCGGCGGTGAGCCCGAGGAACCACGCGAGCCCCCGTCGCGTGTCGGGGTCCTCCGCGAGGTCGATCCGTCGCAGACTGAGGACGCACACGAGCCCCGCCCCCGCGAACACGGCGACATACCCGACCCAAAGCACTGACGGGAACGGTCCCATCGACGGAACATTCCGGGCTACACGCAAGTATGTTTGCGAGCGTCCGAAGGGCACCTCTTGCGCCGCTCAGTCCCAGCCTGAACCCATCCGATAGGGCACGGTCCGTCGTTGTGCCTCGATGTGTACGATCCGGCCGTCCCGAACGGCGAACAGCTGGACGGTCAACAGCGAGTAGGGACCCGTGAAACTGGAGTACGTCCCCCCGAAGCCCTCGTCGTCCCCCTGGGTGGTCGCGTCCTCGCCGACGGCCATCGACCGACCCCCGTCGTCGTTCGGGACATCCCATCGTGGCGAGCGCATGACGAGCCCGTGGTTCGGGTCGACCAGCCACGGGCGCACGTCCCGGACGGTCTCGATTCCCGTACCGATCCATTCATCGCCCGGTTCCGGCGGGCCGGTCCCGACGTCGACGCCGTTGACACGGCGCACGCAACCCTCGGCGTAGCCTTCGCTCGACACGGGCTTTCCACGGAGGCTGTCGTAGTAGCTGTCGGTGATCGCCAGCAAGGCGCCGCGGTCCTTCCGGTCCTCCGCCGGGACCTCCTCGGCGAGCACGGGATCGATCGCCTCGAAGTCGGCCGGATCGTTCTGGTGGGGCAACATCGGGAGGAACATGGTCTGGGTGTTCTCGGGGCCGTCGACCGCGATCTCCCGCCGGACGATGACCGCCTCGATCTCCGTGATCCGTCGATCCTCGACCGCGAGTCGCGCCGCCAGCACGCCCGGTACGTCATGCTCGACCGTGGTGCCGTAGAACCCTGCCACGCCGTGCTCCGGGTCGGCCAGCCGGAGGTCATATTCGCCCAGAGCGGTCACGCTCCCCCAGAGCCCGTCGTTCAGGGGGAGCCGCTGGCCGTTTTCCGTGTAGATGACCGAGGGAGCGACCGGTAGCCGCCCCGCGTCGTTGTCCGCCAGCGCCTCGCGGAACTCCCCGACGAGCTGCTCGAGCCATGGGCGGTCGGTCGGGCCCGCGGCGGGGGCCGACGCGATCTCGGGTGCCACGGCGGCCTGGGCGAGCCAATCGTCAGCGGACGGAAACACCGGTCGGATCCCGTACGGCGCCTCGGTCAGGGTCGCCTCGATCATGTAGATCCGCCCGTCCTTGATGCGGAACGCCTCGCCGATGGGCAGCGTGCGCGGGGTCGAGAAGTACGGCGGGACGGTGCTCGGCTCGTCACCCGGCCCCGGGACCTCCCGCACGGTCCCGTTGTGATCGAAGAACCCGAACGCGAAGACGGTCTGGCGCTCGACGTCGACCGCGACGTAGCGTCGATCCCGGATTCGGGTCACGAAGCCGAGAAAGCCCGTCTCGAACTGCTCGCGGGCCGAAAGTGTCGTGAACTCGGTATCCCGGATGTGGCCGTACGGAATCCCCTCCTCGCGGTTGGTGACCTTTCGGGCGTGCTCCCAGCGATCGCAGTCCGGATGGAAGAAGCCGTACGCGTCGTCGGGGTCGTTGCCCTCCATGCCCGTGAAATACTTGTCCGCGACCGCGATCAGCCGTTCGCGGGACAGCTGCTCCTCGGCGGGGACGGTCTCCAGGAACCGCGGGTCCGGGGTGCCCTGCGTTTCGTACTGGGCGGCGTTCGCTCGGATGACCAGGGTCTCGATCTCGTCGATCAGGTCGTTCTCGATGGCCAGGCGCACCTCGAAAATCACCGACGTGTCCCGCTCCTCGACCACGCCGATCAGCACGACCTGCCCGCGTTGGCGGTCCGCGATGTAATGCCGGTACGCCCCCACCCCGGTAACCGTGCGCCAGAGCCCGTCCCCGAGCGCGAGCCGTTGGTGGTTTTCCACGAACACGACGTCCTCGGTCACCCGCAGGCGTTCCGGGTCGCCGGCCACGAGGGCCTCGAGGTAGCGATCGACGAATCCCTCGAGGGTGTCGCGATCGTATTCAGCAGCCATCGCACCAGTCCCCCCAGTGTGGATCGACCCCGCTCCCGACCGGCTCCTGTCGGCCCATGCGGGCGTGGCTCCGCGTCGGTTCAAAAACGCTCGGGTCAGGTATCGCTTCAGCGACTCACGCGCTCCGTCGTTCGACCCGCTCGGTCTGTTGCACCTGGGCGTGGTCATCGAACTCGAACCGGAGCGTCGCGTTATCGTGGTCCAATGCGACTCGGTACCGCGCCGGGTCCTCGGCGGTGCGCTCGGCCGTCCACCGGCCGTCGTGGAGGTGCTGGTGGAGCCGCCAGGGGCCACTTTCGAGGATGTCGATGCCCCGGTCCCAGTGAAACGCGATCGATTCGGTGTGGTAGGCGGCGACGTGGGTGAGCGGCAGGCTGAGATACCGCAGACACTCCTGGCACACGCTGTCCGCGGCAAAGGTCGCCGGGACCGCCGTCAACGCCTCGTGGTCGCGCACGTCCCGGACCGAGCTCTCCATCCGCCCCGCACAGGACGGACAGACCCCGTTCCGCACCTTGAGGATATCGGCGGCATTGTCCCACGTCACCGCGTCGACGAGGGCGTCTCCCTCGTGCGAGCGCAGCTGGGCGGGGGTGACGACGTAGACGAAACTCGGCCGGTCGCAGGCGGCGCAGATGATCGTGAAGAACTGCTCGTTGCGCGTCGCCTGTAGCGACGCCTCGTCACAATGGAGACACCGGCCCGGCGTCTCGATCGGTTCGATCTCGGGCGGCGCCCGGTGGTTCTCGGCGAGCACGAACCGGGTCAGCTGTTCGCCGGCATGCGTGAACGCGTACGCGTCGTCCTGTTTCCGGAGGAACGTCCCCGTGAGCTCGCCGAGATGATAGGACAGTTTCGAGGTGTTGTCGACGTCGACCCGGTCGTAGATCTCCGAGAACGCCAGCCGACCCACGCCATCCCGGCCGTGCTGCTCGCGGGCGATGGCCCGGAGGATGTCGAGCCGGATCTCGTCGGCGAGGAGCCGGAAGACGTTCGCCGGCGTCCGCTCGGTGGGCATACCCCACCGCGCGTCGCGGCGGTAATAAAGCATGGCCGCCCGCCTCAATCGGCTGCCGGCGTGGCCCCGGCGTCGACGGCCGGCTGCGGGCGCGAACGCTCGGCCCAGAGGTACAGCAGGCTCGGCAGGACGAACACGCTGACGAGGAACGACAGCGAGAGGGCGAGCACGACGATCAGGCCGAAGGATTCGAACTGGGGATGCGGGTGGAGGATCAGGGTCCCCACGGCCGCACTTGAGGTGAGCGCACTCCCGAGGAGCGCGCCGCCAGTACCCGTCACGGCCCGTCCGAGCGCCTCGACCGTGTCCCGGCCTCGTTCGAGCTCCTGGGCGAAGCGGTCGCTGACGTGGATGCTGTAATCGATGCCCAGCCCGATCGTGATGCTCACCAACAGCGCCGTCAGCAGCGTGAGCGGCACGTCGAGGAGATACATGCCGCCGAAGACCAGCCCCAGCACCAACGCGACTGGTACGACCGTGACGGCACCGAGCACCGCGCTGTCGTACTGGAGCCGGAAGACGGCTGCCAGGGTCACCAGGACGGCGCCCAGCGCGATCACCATGGTCTGGAGGATGCCCTCGGCCAGTGCCGTCATCTCGGCGTTCTGGACCGTGGCGGTCCCCACCGGCGTGACCGTCAGCCCGGATTCGCCCGCGATCGTGTCCGCCAGGCCGTGCATGGCCTCGCCGCGGGCGCCCGGATCCGGCGTCTGCTCGACGGGGACGATCATCACGAACGAGCGGTACTGGCCCTCTGGCGTCCGCTCGAGGACCTGGCTCGCGCGCTCGGCGTCGGCCGCGAACAACGCATCGTATACGGCCTCGACGTTTCGGTCGGGCACGCCGTCGCCGGACGTGTCGGCGGCTTCGAGGGTCTCGGCGAAGGATGGATCCTCCGCGGCGACCGCGTCCATCACCGACAGCGGGGACCGGAGCGGGACCGCGTCCCCCTGGCTGAACACGAAGTCGGTCTCGCCGGCCGCCTCGGTGCCGGCCGCGACCCGCTCCAGGGCGACGGGATCTGTGACCTCGCCCTGGATCAGAAACCGCGTCACCCGCTCGGCGTCAGTTTCGGCTTGATAGTGGCGCTGGACGTACTCCTGCTGTTGCCGGAAGTCCGTCTCGTGGGCCTCCCAGCCCATCGGCCCCGGTAGCTGTTCCTGCCATTCGGCGATCTCGTAGTCGTTCTGGAAGCCCTGGGCGTCGACGCCGGTGAGCATCGCCCCGCCGGCCGCACCGGCGAGGAGCGCAACGACGATCACGACGGGCGCGGCCACCCTGGCGGCGGTCACGCCCGCGTTGAGGACCGGTCGGAGGAACCGCCCCGAGCCGAGCGGCGCCTTCCGGCGGTCGAGGCCCCCGCGCTCGAGGATTCCGTCGATGCTGACCTTCAGGGCCGGCACGAACGTCGTGAAGACAACGAAGGCCGAGACCACGCCGAGCGTGATGCCGATCCCGAGCTCCGCGATGATCGAGAGCGGGTTCGTCAGGTTCGAGAGGAACCCGATGCCGGCGGTCACGGTCACCAGGAGGAAGGCGACGCTCACCGACGCCGTCGAGCGGCGCATCGCCGATCGGATCCCGTCGTCCGGCCCGCGTGCCTCCCGGTAGCGCATGAACACGTGGAGCCCGAAGTCGATGCTCAGCGAGACGATCAGCACGGGGCCGATGATCATCGTCATGCCGGCCGGGATGCCGAGCCAGCCTAGGAGGCCGAACAACCACGCCACCGAGACGAGCACGCCCGTGAACCCGACGAGGACGTCGACGACGTCCCGGTAGGCGAACGCCAGTACGCCGAGCACCAGGAGCAGGGCTGCCGGGAGGATCAGCCAAGCGGTGTCGAGGAGCTGCTGGTCGACGTAGGTCTGTTGGGCGGGCTCGCCGAGCGTGAAGAACGTCGGCGACTCCTGGGCCGCCGCGACCTCCGCCAGCGCGGCCTGGACCGATGACGACGGCACGGGCATGCCCTGGGCGTTGGTGTCGGCGGCGCTGAACTCGAAGACGAGCCGCATCGAGGTCGCCTGGTGCCCGCCGGGCGCGTAGCTGGACGGCATGAACGCCTGGGCGGCCGCCTCGTCGTCGAGCACGGTCTCCACGGTGCGAGCGACCTCCGCGTCGGTTGCCCGCTCGATCGCTGCGGTCTGCGCGTCGAGATCGGCATTCGGATCGTCCGCGAGGGCCATGCCCACGAGGTTCGGGGGCCCGTGGACGACCTCGCCGGTCAGCGCGTCCGCGACGGCCGGATCCTCGTAGACCGTCCGTTGGTATTCCAGCGCCGCGAGCAGCGCCTCCTTCCCGAGGACGTTCCCATTATCCGCCCGCACGTAGACGCTCGCGGGTGCAGTGTCGTCGTCGCTGCTTGTATGTTCGTAGTGTGTCTCCAGGTACGCCTGTGCGTTCGCGATCTCCGAGTCCGTGTCGAAATCATCGATGGCTCCGTCCTGCCCAGCTTCGAGCTGGGTGACCCCGGCGACGACCCCGGCGGTCAACACGAGGAAGAGCACGATGACGAGTCGGTTGTGGTCCGTGACGCAGCGCGCGACGGACCTGATGAATTGGTGCATGGTGTATCTTGGCCGTGGGAACGGGCCTACATAAAAACTATCAAAGATATTATATACTAACAATACTGCCACAAAAATTTCGTTGAGCCAATGCGCGCTGCACGCGGCCTTCATTGGGGATTGCGCACCGAATACCCGGATTTCGGCGATCGCCGCTCAATCGGTATTTTGCAAGAAACCCGATACGTTGGGATCGGGAGCCCGGTCATGCGTTCGCCCGCGCCCTGGGCATCGCCAGCCTGTGCGAATGACTATCCGGGTTGACGCGGGTCGGTCAC
>CAZAYR010000077.1:0-12374 GCA_964489365.1 uncultured Salinarchaeum sp. | reverse complement strand
TAATACGGAGGATGCGGTCCATCGAAGCAACTGTACACCATCCTCGTCCGGGGAGAGGAATCAGAGAAAGACGAGAACGACCGCTAGCCACTCACGGCAGTGACTCCGAAGTCGTCCTGTCTCCGTCGCCGCCATTCGTCGAGGTTTTCCTGGAGTTCGTCCCCGAGGTGTTCCCGCAACGCAGTAGCGTCGGCACCCTCGAGATCATAGACGGTCGGCTCGCCCGAAACGATCCCACTCGACCCGGCCGTATCGATAATGACGGTGGCGATTTGCCATCGTCGCTGCAATACGGTCTGGGATTCGTCGACGGTCTGTATCCGATAAAAGGGCACCACGTGAATCCGTCGTCGCCAAAAGCCGGCGCGTGTGAAAATGGCTTCCTCGGCGAGCGCGTACCCGCGATGCTTCCACTTGTAGTGGGCGGCGAGGGGTGCCAGGACGACGAGGCCGGGGACGGCCCACCACGGCAACCCGAGTTCGAAGACCCACTCCGCACCGAAGGCTACGGCCGTCAACACGGCCACGACGATGACGTACTGAAACGCGTATCGAATCCGGGCCTGTGGTGCCGGTCGGTGGAAGGAACGCTCCTCGACGACGGGGTCGATCTTCCCGGCGATCTCGTACGTGCGCCCCCGTCGCGCGATCGGCACCGCTCGGGCGGATTCGTTGCCTTCCTGTCCGGGGGCATATCCCGCCGTCTCGACCGTGAGACTGGCGTAGCCGAGCAACCGTTTCAGGACGTTTTCCTGTAGAATGAGGGTCTGGACCTTGTCGAGCGGCACACTCCCATCGTATCGCTGGAGTAAGCCCCGCTCATAGCGCAGTTCGTCGCCGACGCGATCGAGTTTGAACCCGTAGTTATTGATGATGGCGCTGGCACCGCTCAGGATCGCCGAGAGGATCACGACGACGAGGGCGAGCGCCACGAGGACGACGAACGGCTCGACGGGGACGGCGAAGAGGACATCGAGGAAGACGGAGGGCGCCGTGAGCGTGAGAATGAATGTCAGGAAGGAAGCGACACGGAGATCGAACGACGCCACCGCGAGGACGCCGAGCTCGCGCTCGGTGATCTCGTAGATCGATTCGTCCCGCGCCGGGGCGGTCGGTGCGCCCTCTTCCGGTTCCGCGTCGCCGGCCTTTCGGCGTCGGAGGTCATCCTGTAGGCGCTTTGCCTCGTCGTAGTCGACGTACCGGAGGTGTGCCTCGGAGGAGCCCCCACCCGCCGTCTCGATCCGGAGTTCCGCGATCCCCAACGCCCGCTGGACGAGCGTCCGCGAGATGTCGACGTTCTGGATCCGGCGGTAGGGGATCTCCCGGTGTCGGCGGGAGATCACCCCGGACCCGATGTCGAACGTGTCGTCGGTGAGCTCGTATTCGAAGCGCTGGTAGTAGGCCACTTGCCAGCCCACGATCGCGCCGATCCCGACGATGAGGAGAACGGCAAACACCGGCGCCGTGTACCCGGAGAACTGACCGGTAAAGAACGCGAGAACCAGGATCGCGGGGATGATCCCGCCTGCGGATTGGACGACGCGATACGGGATCGAGAGCGGATGGAGCTTATACGGCATCCTCGCCCTCGGACTCGATGGCCAGCTCCTTGAGCTCGTCCTGGAGCGCCTCCGAGCGCACGGCCCGCAGGCCCGGAACGGTCACGTCCGCCCCACGTGACCCGGCGGTGTACACGACCGTCGTCGCCAGCGAGAGGAGCCGCTCGACGGGCCCCCGCCGCGAATCCACGTGTTGAATCCGGACGTAGGGCACGATCGTTTTGACCCGCGTGATGACGCCACGCTCCAGGTAGAGTTCGTCCTCCCGGACCTCGTACCCCCAGATGCGAAATCGGAGGATCGCGTGGGCGACTAGGAGGACGGCTATCAGCACGAATGCCACGAGCCCGAGCCACCACGCGAACTCGAGGACGAAATAATCGAACGCGAGGACCCCGGCACCCACCACGACGGCCACGATGAGCGCCTGGACGGTCCAGACGATCATGATGCGCGGGTGAAGTGACTCCATTGACGACGCTTGGAGATACCACCAAAAGAAGGGGCGGGTTTCGCGCTTATTCGGAATCGTCGAGATCGTTCTCCATTCGATAGAGGCCCGTGACGTCGCCCAACGCAGCGGCCAGCAACACGCTCACCAGTGCGAGACTCAACAACGCAACGGGCGTCGCGAGCAAGATCGACGTTCGGTCTCCGATGACCATCCGGGTCGTCCCCCGGACGAGAAACGTCGCGAGGATACTCCCGAACGCCGCGAGCCCCAGGGAGACGAACGTCGACCGCCGCATACGGGGAACGCCGCGTGCGGGGTACAAGAACGCGCCGGTGGCCGGGGCGGCCCACGGCGTTCGGATCGGCAGGTCCCAACACAATCCCTATGACCACCCCGCTCAAGCACTTCTACATGCTCGAGGAAGGGAACGACGCGCCGACGTTCACGCTGCCCAATCAGGACGGCGATCCCGTCTCGCTCGCGGATATGCGGGGCTCGTGGGTCGTCGTGTACTTCTACCCGCGCGCGGATACGCCCGGGTGTACCACGGAAGCCTGTGGGTTCCGGGATCTCTGGGACCTCTTCGAGGAGCGGGGCATCGAAGTGCTCGGGATTAGTGACGATCCGGTCCCGGATCTCCGCGACTTCGCCGACAAACACGATCTCCCGTTCACGCTCCTGAGCGACGAGGACGGCGAGGTCGCGATAGCCTACGAGTCCTACGGGGAAAAGGAAGTGTTCGGCAACGAGGTCATGGGCGTCTTCCGGAACACGTACGTCGTGAATCCGGAAGGCGAGATCGCGGAAACCTACGAGGGCGTCTCCCCGGACGAGCATGCCACGGAGGTCCTCGACGACATCCCGGCCGAGGCCTAGGCGTCCCCGTAGCGATCCGGATAGGCCTCGACGAGGACCGCCGGCTGGTCGAGCAGCGCGGTTCGAACCGGCGCGATCAACTCCGCGATGGCCTCGGCGACCGCGGGCTTCAGATCGGCCGGATGGAGTTCTCCGGAAAGGAAATCCCGCTCGAGGGCCGCGTAAGCGTCATACGAGAGCTGGCCCCCGTACTCCTCGGGTCGATCGACGACGAACGACCCCTCGATCGCCGGGAACACCAGATACTGGAGGTATTCGAGGACCCCGTTGTCTTCGACCTCGCCGGCGGGACAATAGGCCGCTTCCACTTTCTCGGCGACCTCCTCGTCCGCATCCGTCAACCATACCGCCGACGTGCGCTCGCTCGCGCTCATCTTGCCACCCTCGAGCCCGCTGAGCAAGGGCGCGAACAGGCAGACCGGTTTGCGGCGATCGAGCTCGGGGAGCACCTCCCGGGCGAGCATGTAGATGCCCCGTTGATCGATCCCGCCGTACGCGATATCCGCATCCAGCGCATCGACGTCGAGCGCTTGCATGAGCGGATACAGGAGACTCCCGACCGTGGGGTGGTCCTGCTCGCGGACGACCTCGCTTCCGGCACGCCTGGAGCGGGTGGTGGTCGTCTCGGTCGCGAGCCGGAAGAGATCCAATGTGTAGGGTGCCTCGAGCTCGTAGGACGATCCTTTGACGAAGTCGATCTCCCCGGCGTCGCCGCCGGTCGCGTCGACCATCGCTTCGATCGCCAGCTGGTAGTACGTGCTCCGGGTTTCGAGGAGCTCGAAGGGGGATTTCTCGTCGTCGAGGTGGGCGTGCAGATCCGCGATCAGGACGGTGACGTCCAGGCCGGCCTCGAGGAAGTCGACGAGCTTGCGGATCGTCGTGAAGTGACCGATATGCATCTCGCCCGTCGGCGCGTACCCGATATAGACGTGCGGGCTGCCCTCGTCCTCGAGGAGGCTCGACAGTTCCGCCTCGGTCACCGCTTCGGCGGTGTGCCGAATCACCCGATCACGACGCGCCGCCAGGTCCATGTCGGAGAGTCGCCACGCCCCGGGTTAAAGGATATGCAATGACCCTACGCGAGGCGATCGATGATCGCGTCCGCCACGGCCTCGGTGCCTGCGTCGCCGCCGAGGTCCGGCGTCCGCGGGCCTTCTTCCAGCACCGCGAGGACAGCCGTTTCGACGTCGGTTGCGGCCTCGTCGTATCCGAGGAACTCGAGTAGCATCGACAGCGAGAGGATCGCCGCCGAGGGGTTTGCGATGCCCTGCCCCGCGATGTCCGGCGCGGAGCCGTGGACCGGTTCGAAGAGCCCCCGATCGGGGCCGACGTTCGCCGACGGCAAGAGCCCAAGGCCCCCCACGAGGCCGGCGGCCAGATCGGACAGGACGTCCCCGGCGAGGTTCGGCGTGACGATGACGTCGTACTCGTTCGGATCGAGGACCAGATGCATCGCGAGGGCATCCATGATCGCGGTATCGTGGTCGAGGTCCGGATAGCGGGCGGCGACCTCCTCGGCGACCTCGAGGAACCGTCCGTCCGTGACCCGCATGACGTTGGCCTTGTGGGCGATCGTGACGCGGTCGTATCCCCGCTCGGCGGCAAACTCGAAGGCATGCTCGGCGATGCGTTCGGACGCCGACCGGGTAATCACCCGTGTGAGTGTCGAGACGTCGTCGCTGAGATCGCTCTCGATGCCGCTGTAGACCCCTTCGGTGTTTTCGCGGACGAACACGATGTCGGTGGCAGGGTGGAGCGCGTCGACCCCCGGATAGGCCCGCGCGGGCCGGATGTTCGCGTACGAGCCGACGACCTCGCGGAGCGGCAGGATGACGTCCGCGGCCGTCTCCCCCGCGGCCCCGAACAGCGTCGCATCGCTGTCCGCCGCCAGTTGCCGCGTCGTTTCCGGCAATGGCTCGCCCGTCCGGTCGGCCACGGCGTCCCCCGCCTCGGCCTCAGCGAGCTCGACGTCGAGGTCCATTGCCTCGAGGACGCGTACCGCCGCCGGCACCACCTCCTGGCCGATGCCGTCGCCCGGGATGACGGCGATCTCGTGAGTCATGCTCGCGGAGTGGATGACCGGCGAGGAAAGCCGTTCGGTTTCTGCGAACCCGCGGAATCGCAGGTCGGACGATCCCCGCACTAGAGCATCGGTGCGGGTTCAGGTACCGGGGAGGGCTGTTCGGTCATCGGCCCCCGGATGCTTGTATTCCCTCGTTCTCGGCGTCCGGGTGCGATGGCCCCCTCCACGGGCCTCGCAGTTACCGATTATGGCGTCCGGGATGATGACGAGTAGCCCAAACATGACCAGCGAGGGGCGAGTACGTCAGGAACTCGCCGAAGCTTGCGAGTTCTCGCGCCAGGCGTTCCAACCCGATGCCCAACGTCAGAAAGAACGCATTCCGGACCACGCTGACCAGCCGGCGCTCGAGTAGATCGTACAGGCCCAACGTGACGAAGATGACCGCCAATCCCTGTAACATCCACTGAAACGACGGTAGTGCAACCGGAATCCACAGGATAGCGCCGACGCACGTCAGTCCCCCAATGACTCGACGAAAAACGTGTGAGCTGGGTCGAGCCGGAAGCCCGAGGTCGTCCATGAACTCGCGGGAACGTTCACGCGTAATGAATAAAAATCGACGCTAGGTTCTCAACGACCGAACACGCTGGCGCGGCTGAATGCGATTCCGGGCAGCGAATGTCGCCGGAACACGCACGCACTGTGACCCCATTATAACGACGTAGGCGGGCAAAGGCCCCGCTCGACAGTCGGGTCGACGGAGCGTGTGGATTACACGTAGGGCAACTTCTCCGCCGTCTTCTCGACCTCGCCCATGTTCGAACGCATCAGCGCGGTGGTATCCCACACGCCATCGACCAACGCCCGCCGCTGGGCGTCGTCGACCTCGACGGAGCGCGTCTCCCCGTCGTCGAGGGTCACGATCTCGTCCTCGACGTCGATCCCGATCTCCGTATCCGGCACGGCCTCGATCCGATCCTGCAAGTCTTCGACAGTCTCGCTGTCCGCGGTCACGGTCGGCATCCCGAGCGCCAGGCAGTTGCCCGCAAAGATTTCGGCGAAACTCTCGCCGATGATCCCGTCGATACCCCAGCGCATCAGCGCCTGCGGGGCGTGCTCCCGCGAGGAGCCACACCCGAAGTTGGCGTTGACCACGAGGATCGACGCCCACTGGTACTGCTGTTCGTTGAAGGGGTGGTCGGTCGGCTCGTCGTCCTCGTCGAAGCGCTGGTCGAAGAACGCGTACTCGCCGAGGCCGTCGAAGGTGACGACCTTCATGAACCGCGCGGGAATGATCTGGTCGGTGTCGATGTCGTTGCCCCGGACCGGGATGCCCGTGCCGGAGACCGCCGTGACCGGATCGGCGGGTCCGTCGCTCATACCGTCACCACCTCCGGGAGCGTGCGGACGTCGGTCACGTGGCCCTCGATCGCCGCCGCGGCGACCATCTGGGGGTTCATCAGGATCGTCCGCCCGTCCTTGCTCCCCTGGCGGCCGATGAAGTTCCGGTTCGACGAGGAGGCACACGCCTCGTCACCCTGGAGCTTGTCCGGATTCATGCCCAGGCACATCGAACAGCCGGCCCCGCGCCAGTCGAATCCGGCCTCGGCAAAGATCTCATCGAGGCCTTCCTCCTCGGCGGCCGCTTTGACGCGCTGGCTCCCGGGGACCACCATCGCGCGGACGTCATCGTGGACCTCCCGACCCTCGACGATGCGTGCCCCACGTCGGAGATCCGGGAGCCGCGCGTTCGTACACGATCCCAGGAAGGCCACGTCGATCTCGTAGCCCTCCATCGTCTCCCCGGGGCTGACCCGCATGTGTTCCTGGGCGGCGCGGGCGGTCTCGCGTTTGTCGGCCGGCAACTCTTCGGGCTCGGGGATGGGTTCCGTGATCCCGATCCCTTGCCCGGGCGTCGTCCCCCAGGTGACGACTGGTTCGATCGCCGACCCGTCGATCGTGACCACGTCGTCGTACTCGGCGTCCGGCTCCGACCGGACCGACTCCCAGTACGGCCGAAGCCGCTCGAACGCCTCCGGGTCGTCCCGGAAGCGGGCCGTCTCCCGCAGAAACGCGAAGGTCGTCTCGTCGGGGTTGACGTACCCGGCGCGGGCGCCACCTTCGATGGACATGTTACAGATCGACATCCGGCCTTCCATGTCCAGGCGCTCGATGGCCTCGCCGCCGTACTCGTAGACGTACCCGACGCCGCCGTCGGTCCCCAGCTGCCGGATAATCGTGAGGATGATGTCCTTGGCCTCGACGCCTTCGCCGAGCTGGCCGGTCACTTCGATCCGGCGGACGTCCTGTTTCTCCATCGCAATACACTGGGTCGCCAACACGTCGCGGATCTGGCTCGTCCCGATGCCGAACGCCAGCGCGCCGAAGGCCCCGTGCGTGCTCGTGTGCGAGTCGCCGCAGACGATGGTCATCCCGGGCTGGGTGAGGCCCTCCTCGGGGCCGATGACGTGGACGATCCCCTGACGACCGGTCGTCGGGTCGGCGAGATCGATGTCCGCGCCCCGGACGTTCTGTTCCAGGGCGGCCATCATCTCCTCGGCGGCCTCGTCGACGAACGGGCGCGTCTGATCGTCCGTCGGAACGATGTGATCCACGGTCGCGTGGGTCAGTTCAGGGTAGGCCACCTCGAGGCCGCGCTCCTCGAGCATGCCGAAGGCCTGCGGGCTCGTGACCTCGTGGATGAGGTGTAGCCCGACGAACAGCTGGGTCTGGCCGGTGGGCAGCTCCGCCACCGCGTGGCGGTCCCACACTTTATCGTACAGCGTGCCCTCGCTCATGTCTCTCCCTTCGCGACCTGGTGGGAATGACCCTTCCGTCTCGATTCAGTCATCCGCGTGGACCTCCTCGCGTCGTTCGTCGTCGGACTCCTGTTGTTCAGCCCATGCGAACAGCGAGCGAAGGTCCGCACCAACCTGCTCGATCTCGTGGTTCTTGTCCTGCTGGCGCAGCCGTGTGTAGCTCGGTCGGCCGGCCTGGTTCTCGTTGATCCACTCGCGGGCGAAGGTGCCGTCCTGGACCTCCTCGAGCATCGCTTCCATGGCCTCGCGGGTCTCGTCGGTGATGATATCGTCGCCGCGGGTGAGCCCGCCGTATTCGGCGGTATCCGAGACCGAATCCCACATCTCGCCGATCCCGCCCTCGTACATGAGATCGACGATCAGCTTCATCTCGTTGAGACACTCGAAGTAGGCCATCTCGGGGGAGTAGCCGGCGTCGACCAGCGTCTCGTAGCCGGCCTTGATCAGCGCCGTCACGCCGCCACAGAGGACTGCCTGCTCACCGAAGAGGTCCGTCTCGGTCTCCTCCTTGAACGTGGTTTCGACGACCCCCGCCCGGGCACATCCGATCGCCTGCGCGTATGCAAGCGCCTCCTCCTTGGCGTTCCCCGTCGGGTTCTGGTAGACCGCCAGCAACGCGGGCGTCCCCTCGTCCTGTTCGTAGTTCCGGCGGACGAGATGCCCCGGGCTCTTCGGCGCGATCATCGTCACGTCGACGTCCTCGGGTGGCTGGATCTGGTTGTAGTGGATGTTGAACCCGTGGGCGAACTGAAGCGTGTCACCCGCCTCGAGTTCGTCCTCGATCTCGGCGTAGACGCTCGGTTGGACGGTGTCCGGGACGAGCATCGAGACGATGTCGGCCCGGGCGGCGGCGTCGACGGGCGTGGCGACGGAGAGGCCGTCCCCTTCGGCAGCGTCGCGCGAGGAGGAATCCGGCCGGAGCCCCACGACCACGTCGACCCCCGACTCGTGGAGGTTCAGCGCGTGGGCGTGACCCTGGCTGCCGTACCCGATGACCGCGACGGTCTTGTTTGCGAGCTGTGCACGATCCGCATCGTCGTCGTAGTATACGGTGGTCTCGTCTGTCATGGTCTCACTCCTCGGCTTCGTTCGGGATGCTCGTGTTGGCGGCATGCCCCGGTGCAGTCTCCTGGGGGCCGGCCGCCAGCGCCGCCGTCCCCGTGCGGACGACCTCTCGGATCCCGAAGCGTTCGAACGTCTCGATCGCCGCGTCGATGCGCTCCTCGGCACCCGTGATCTCGACGGTGACCGTTTCGGCGCTCACGTCGACGGCCTGGCCGTCGTACATGTCCGCGACGGCACTGATGGCGTCGGGATGCTCGCCGTCGACCTTGATCATCGCGAGCTCGCGGTCGATGGCATCCTCGTCGAGCTCGGTCACCGAAATGACCGGGATCAGCTTCTCGAGTTGCTTTCTGGCCTGGTCGATGCCCGGTTCGGTCTCTTCGATCACGAGCGTGATCCGGGCGTGACGCTGGTAGGCCGTCGGGCCCACGGTCAGGCTCTCGATGTTGAACTGGCGCCGGGAAAAGAGCCCGGCGACCTTCGCGAGCACGCCCGGCTCGTGTTTGACGAGCGCGGACATCACTGCGCGGTGGCGCTCGGGTTCGGCCGCCGCGTCCGGGTCGATCCGCTGGCCTTCCGGGGTCCGGCGTCCCTCCGGATGGGGCCGCTCCTCCGGCGGCGGGCCTTGCAATCCTTCGCTCATAGCTGCGCCTCCGAGAGAGCGAAGCGCCCGTTGTCCCCGCCGCTGGGCACCATCGGGTAGACGTTCTCGTCGGGATCGATGTGGAAATCGATTACAGTCGGGCCGTCGGTCTGCCGCGCGGTCGCGATCGCGTCCTCGACCTCGTCGTAGGACTCGACCGAGAGGCCCTGCGCACCGAACGATTCGGCGAGCTTGTCGAACGCCGGGATCCAGGGGTACTGTGACGCCGAGTGCCGGCCCTCGAAGAAGGCGTCCTGCCACTGGCGAACCATCCCAACGGCGGCGTTGTTCAACACCGCGACGGTGATGTCGAGCTGCTCGCGGACCGCGACCGCGAGCCCTTGCGCGGTCATCAGGAAAGAACCGTCGCCGTCGAAGCAGACGACCTCCCGGTCGGGCGCAGCGATCTTCGCGCCGATGGAGGCGGGCATGCCATACCCCATCGTCCCCAGGCCGTGCGAGGAGACCCAGGTGCGGGGCTCGGTGTAGGTCCAGTACTGGGCGGCCCACATTTGGTGCTGGCCGACGCCCGTGGTGACGATGGTGTCATCCGGCGTCGCCTCGTCGAACTTCTCGACGACGTACTGGGGCTTGAGCGGACCCTCCGGATCCCACGCGTAGTCCATCGGGTACTCCTCCTTCCAGGACAGGCACTGATCGCGCCACGCGTCCGCGTGGGGGACCCCGTCGACGGCGGCGTCGAGCTGCTGGAGGACGGCCCGGGCATCGCCGACGAGCGGGTAATCGGCCTCGATGTTCTTCGAGATCTCGGCGGGGTCGATGTCGATGTGGGCGACCTCCGCCTCCGGGGCGAACGTCTCGATCGCCCCGGTAAGCCGGTCGTCGAAGCGCGTCCCCACCCCGAGCAGGTAATCGCAGTGCGTGATCGCCATGTTGGCGTAGCCGGTGCCGTGCATCCCGGCCATCTCCAGGGAGAGTGGATGGTCCTCGGGGAACGAGCCGATCGCTGGCATCGTCGTGATGACGGGGATCTCGTACGCGGTCGCGAACGCCCGCAGCTCCTCGGAGGCTTCCCCCTTGATGACGCCGCCCCCGGAGAGGATCACCGGACGTTCGGCCCGCTCGAGGGCGGCCGCCGCCTCGGCGACCGCGTCCTCGTTGGCCCGCCCCGCGGGACGATAGGTGTCCGGGAGCCGGGCGGGGCCCGGTTCCTCGTCGATCTCCGTCGTCGTGACGTCCTTGGGCAGGTCGACGACCGTCGGCCCGGGCCGGCCGCCCCGGGCCAGGGCGAACGCCTCGCCGACGACGTCCCCGACGGTCGTCGCCTCGTCGGCGAAGTAGGTGTTGTTCGTGACGGGCCCGGTCACCCCGATGGTGTCGGTCTCCTGGAAGGCGTCGTTGCCGACCATGTCGGTCGGAACCTGGCCGGTCAGGGCCATCAGCGGATCCGAGTCCATGTTCGCGTCGGCGATCCCGGTGATGAGGTTCGTCGCGCCGGGTCCGGAGGTGGCCATACAGACGCCTGGATCGCCGGAGACGATCCCGTAGGCGTCCGCGGCGTGGGCCGCGCCCTGTTCGTGGGCCATCGTGATATGGGTGATCCGGGAGTCATAGAGGGCGTCGTAGACGGGCATGATGGCCCCGCCCTGGACGCCGAACACGGTCGAGACGCCCGCCTCCTCGAGGGCACGGATCACCGCGTCGGCACCGGTGGCGATGTCGGTGGTGTCTTCGTCTGACTGTGCGTCCGACGCGGACGGGTGAACCTCCGCGTCGGGGGTGGTCATCGGCGATGGGCTTGATCGGTCGGTCATCGGTTCGCGTGGCATTGGTTGGTGCGTATACTCGGGTTTCGAACGGTGCGAATGGACGGGGAATGGGGTGGCGTCACTATCGGGGCAGGGCCCCTACCACCCGGAGAACGAGTTCCGCGGCTGCGTCGACGGCCGCCTTCGTGCTGACCTCGACGGGGTGCCGCATTACTCGTGCGGTAGTCCGGGATATCGGTATAAACATTTCGGTGACCCCTCCACGGCATCTCACACCCGGACCTCTTCGGTCCGGGCGATCCCGACGTCCTTGGCAAACCGGCGCAGATCGCCCACGGTCACCCGGTTCTTCTCGGCGCCGTAGTCCTTGATGCGGCGCGTGACCTCCTTGACTTCCTCGTCGGTCGGATCGAACCCCGCGTCCTCGAGACGCTTGCGCACCGAGTGGGTTCCGGTGTGTTTGCCGAGGACGAGCTGGCGCCGGGCACCGACCATCTCGGGGGTCATGACCCCGGGTTCGAAGGTGTCGGTGTTCTCGATGACTCCGGCGGCGTGGATGCCGCTCTCGTGGGCGAAGGCGTTCTCGCCCACCACGGGTTTGTTCGGCGGGACGGGCACGCCGCTGACGTCCTCGATGAGCGTCGAGATGGCGGTAATGTGGGTCGTATCGATCCCCGTATCGATGCCGTACAGGGCCTCGACGGCCATGACGACCTCCTCGTAGGCGGCGTTGCCCGCCCGCTCGCCGATCCCGTTGACGGCGACCTGGGCCTGGGCGGCGCCGGCCTCGTAGCCCGCCAGCGCGTTCGCCGCGGCGAGGCCGAAGTCGTCGTGGGTGTGGACGTCGATCCGGGCGTCGGTATGCTCGCGGAGCTTGTTCACGAGCCAGGCCATCCGGGTGGGCGTGGCGACGCCACAGGTGTCCGGGATGTTGATCCAGTCCGTCCCGGCCTCGCTGACGGCCTCGACGACATCGATCAGGTAGTCGGTCTCCGTCCTGGTGGCGTCCATCGGGGAGAACATCACCTCGACGTCCGCCGCCACGAGGCGCTCGACGGCCTCGACGGCCCGCTGCTTGGCTTCCTCGCGGGTGCTATGCATCGAGTCCTGGAGCTGGACGTCGCTGGTACTCACGAACGTGTGGACCATCTCGACGCCCGTGTCCAGGGCGATTTCCAGGTCGTCCTCGACGACGCGGGCGAGCC
>CAZAYR010000076.1:0-12548 GCA_964489365.1 uncultured Salinarchaeum sp. | reverse complement strand
TTGAGCGTCCGCCGCGCCGAGCGGGCGATCGAACGCCGGATCGCCCGTCCCCTCGATCTCGACGTCCATGAGGCCGCCGCCCGGGTCCGGCGGATCGTGGACGCGACGATGGGCAATACGATCTATAAGGAGTCCGCACTCCGGGGGTACGACCCCCGTCGGTTCGTGATGTTTGCCTTTGGCGGCGCCGGGCCGACACATGCCGGCGATATCGCACGCCACGCGGGGATCGAGACGGTGATCATGTTTCCCTACGCGCCGGTGTTTTCCGCGTTCGGCTCGAGCGTGATGGACGCGATCCACATATACGAGCGCTCCCGGGATCTCGCCATGCTCGATCCCAAAGATCTCTCGTATTTCGCTGACTTCGAGACGTTCAATCGGCTCGTCGAGGACCTGGAGGCCCGAGCGCGTCGCGATCTGACCGGCGAAGGCCACGACCCCGCGGAGATCACCTTCGAGCTCGAGCTCGATATGAAATACGGCGGGTTGCTCGACGTCACACGGGTGCGCTCCCCCCATCGCCGAATCGATTCGACCGCGCACGTCGAAGACATCTGCGAGGCCTTCGAAGCCGAGTACAAGGATGCCTATAGCCCCATCTCGACGAACCGGGACAGCGGGATCGTGATCGAGAATTTCGTGCTCAAGGGGATCGTGCGGACGGACGACCCCGAACTCGTGGAGTACCCCTCGGGCGGACCGGATCCGTCCCAGGCTCGCGTCGGCGCACGCGAGGTCTACTGGACCTCGGCGGAGGGGTTCCTGGAGACGCCGATCTACCGACAATCCGCACTGGAACCGGACAATCGGATCCCCGGTCCGGCGGTGGTGGAGGGCGAGCACACCACGATCTCGATCGTTCCGGATGCCGAGTACCGTCTCGACGAGCATCGGGCCGGGATCCTCGAGCTCGATCCGACGTGACGGGCATGGTCGAGCAGACGCTCTTCGAGCGCGGGATTTCCGGGGAAGTGCCACTCGTCTGGCTCTACGCGCACGGTGCGAAACTGGCCGGCGAGGAGGTGGCGGATCTCGGCCGGAATCCGGGGGCGCTCACGCGGTCGCTGCAGGCCTGCGTCGACGTCGTCGGCGTCCCGGCCGTCGCGCCGACGTTCGACACCGGGTTCGAACACCGCGCTGTGCAACACGTCCTCCCGGGGGGCGATGGGATCGAGGCCCCGGAGGACGCGTTCGACGTCGTCGTCGAGGACGTCCTCGGTGACGGCACGATCGAGCTGATCCTGGAATCCACGGATCGCCTCGCGTCGATGCTCGACGAGGCGAGCGTGATCGGGACCCTCACGGCGCCTCGGATGCTAGTCGATCGACTGGTCGACTCGGACGACCCGGCGGCTCTCGAGGAGGCGTGGTTTCTCGTCGAGGACGTCCAGATAGCGCTCGCGAACGCCTACCTCGATCGCGGTGCGGACGGCCTGATGATCCTCCCGTCGGCCGGGTTTCGTGACGACCCGCACGAGGCAGGCGCCCTACGGGCGTTGGCGAACGTCGCCGGGCATTTCGATGCGACGACGCTAGCCTTCGTCGAGGCAATCGACGACGAGGCCCTCCAGGTCGCGGTGGACGCCGGTGTCGACGCGCTGGCCGCCCCGGACGGGATCGACGAACGGCTGGTCGGCGGCCACGACGTGGCTCTCGGCGTCGAAGGGTCTCCAGAACGGTTCCGCCAGGGGACAGTCGATCGGGTTCGCGCCGAGCTCCCAGCCGAGGTGTTCCTCACCTCCGAAGCCCCGCTTCCACCCGACATCGCGCTCGACCGGCTTCACGACGTGCTGGGCTGACCCCCGGCGACCTCAGGCCGGTGTGCTTTCCCGGCGATCCGCCGCGGCGAGCCAGTCGGGATCGACCCTGACGCCCCAGCCGGGATCGTCGGGCAGGGTCACCGTCCCGTCGGTGACGACCGGGTTCGGCTTGTAGAACTCCCTGTCCCAGCCCGGTCGCCGCCCGAACCGTTCCGCGACCCACGCGTTGTCGATCGGGTACTCGAGGTCCGTCGCCGGCGAGTCTACCGCCGCGACGAGGTGCGCCGAGAAGACCAGATTCATCGAGTGCATCGGCGAGTGCGGCCGCGTCGTCATCCCGGCCGCGTCCGCGCGGCGGGCGATGTCGAGCGCCCGCGTGAACCCGACGCTGAAACAGATGTCCGGCTGGACGATGTCGACGACGCGGTCGTCGAGCACGCGCTGCCAGTCGCTCGGTCGGTTCAGGAACTCCCCGGCGCCAACGGGGACGTCGGTGCCCTCCGTGACCGCCCGCGTCGCGTCGAAGTCCCAGTACGGCACGGGTTCCTCGAACATCGCGACGTCATGTGGCGCCAGGATCTCCTCGCCGATTTCGATCGCCCCCTCCGGGGAGAACGCGCTGTTCGCGTCGACGTAGATGTCGACGTCATCCGCGAGGATTTCCCGTGCCGTCGGAATGAGCGACTCCGTGCGGCCGGGCCACTGGTCCTCGTCGGTCCCGATCGCGCCGGATTTCCCGATCCGGAGCTTGACCGCGGCAAACCCTTGCTCCTCGCAGAGATCCGCAAGCCGCTCGGCTTCCTCCTCCGGCTCGGTCTCCCGACGCATGCTCGAAGCATAGGCGGGGACGGACGGGCTCGATCCGCCCGCCAGTTTCCATACGGGTTCGCCCCGATCCTTCCCCAGGATATCCCAGATCGCGGTATCGAGGCCAGCAAGCGCCCGGGAGACGTATCCCGCGGTATCCCGACGGCGTTCCAGGACGTCGGCGTTCAAGGCCGCCCGGTCCTCGATGTCCCGATCGAAGGCATGCGGGACGACGTGGCGGTGACAGATCGTGGCCAGGAGATCCGGGTCCCGCGGCGGGAACTGCCCGAACCCGACGGTGCCCGCTTTGCTCTCGGCGCGCACGACGCCGACCTCGTCGGCGACGAACGTTTCGATACGTGCGAGTTTCACAGAAGGAGCCTTGCCCGCATCGTGAAAGGGGTTTCCCACCGGGCCGCTCCAAACCTTCAAGAGCGTTTTCGTGAAAGGACCCACGCGAAGGTCGGTCTCCGGACCGTGAATCGCTCATGGAGGTAACGATCAACATCGACGCGGGCGGGACGTTCACCGACGGGTTCTTCTCGCTCGGCGATCGGACCGAGACGGCCAAGGTCCCGACGACCGCGCACGATCTCACCGTCTGTTTCCTCGACTGCATCGAGCGAGGGGCGGAGAAACTCGGGTGGGATCCGGGCGAGCTCCTCGAACGAGCGGAGATGGTCCGGTTTTCCACGACCGTCGGCACGAACACCGTCCTCGAGAAAACGGGGCCGAAATTGGGCGTCCTTGTCACGGCCGGCCACGCGTCCGATTGTTACGCGGGGAATGCCAAGACCGTCACGGACGGGCTGGTCCCGCCGGCGCTCGTCCGCGGAATCGACGAAGCGACGACGTTCGAGGGCGAGGTGCGGGCGGAACCGGACCCGGACGAGGTCGCCGCCGCGGTCAAAGGGCTCCAGGAGGCCGGCGCCAGACATATCGTGATCGCGCTGGCGAACGCGCACGCGAATCCCGCCAACGAGCGCCGCGTGAAAGCGATCATCGAGGCGGAGTACCCACGCCACTATCTCGGCGCGTTGCCGACGACGGCTTCCTTCGAACTGACCGCGCGGCTGGACGATGCCCGCCGGCTCAATACGGCGGTCATCAACGCGTACATTCACCGCCCGATGAAGTCGGCGCTCTACAAGGCCGAGGACCGGATCCGGGCGGACGGTCACGATCGACCGCTGTTCGTCGGACATTCGAATGCCGGGGTCGCCCGCGTCGCGAAGTCAATCGCGATCAACACGCACAACTCGGGGCCGGCGGCGGGCGTCGTCGGCGCGCGAGCGCTCGCGGAGCTCTACGATACCGATCTGGTGGCCGCGGATATGGGCGGGACGAGTATCGACATCAGCGTGGTCCGCGACGGGCAGGCCACCGTCGACCTCACGCCCACGATCGACGGGTTGGAAACGGCGATCCCGGCGATCGACTCGCCCACGAGCGGCGCCGGGGGCGGCTCGATCGCCAACGTCGACGAGGGCCTCTCGGTCGGCCCGGAATCGGCCGGCGCCAATCCCGGGCCGGCGTGCTTCGGGCGCGGGGGCGAGGCCGCCACCGTGACGGACGCGGACGTGGTCCGGGGGGTGATCAACCCGGACTACTTCCTCGGGGGTCGGTACCCTTTGGCGCCCGATCGGGCCGTCGCGGCGATCGACGACGACGTGGCGGCGCCGCTGGGCATTGATCCGGCGATGGCGGCCCATCGTGTGGCCGAACGTGTCCAGGCGAATATCGCCGATGGGATCCGGGAGGTGGCGCCCGACGTCAAGACTATCGTCGCCTTCGGTGGTGCCGGGGGGGTCCACGTCGCCGGGTTTGCGGACGCACTGGACGTCGACCGGGTCGTGCTGACCCCGTACTCCTCGGTGTTTTCGGCCTTCGGCGAATCGCTGATGGACGTGCGGCATACGTACGCCGAGTTCGTCGGAGACCCATCGGCCGAGGCGATCGAAGCGCAGCTCGACGAACTTCTCCGAGAGGCCCGCCGCGATCTCCGGGCCGAAGGCTTTGCCCGAGAGGAGATCGCCATCGAGGTGGACTTGCTCATCCCGGACGGGGCGGGATACCGGGTGGAAGCCTTCGAGTATGCGCCGGATGCCGGCGACCTCGAGCTACCCGGTGGTCGTGACGGGAGCTGCGTGCGGCTTCACGCAAGCGGGCCCGCCCCGAAGCCGGCGTTCGAGCCTGCCGAGCTCGACGGTGAAGACCCATCGGATGCCCGTGAGGACACGCGTTCCGTGTTCTGGGGCGATGGGTACCTCGAGACGCCGACGTATCGCCACGGCGCACTCGACCCCAACAACGTCGTCGGGGGCCCGGCCGTGGTCGAGGCAGTCGACACCACCATCGCCGTCCCGCCGGGTCGGCGGTACCGGATCGATCGCTACGGACACGGCATCCTCGAGCGGGCTTGACGGCCGCAACGACTTTGAAGGCATCCGGCTAGGGGATCCGTATGTTCGATTACGAGCGCCTCCGCTTCGACATGCTCGAGTGGATCACGCCCTCGGATCCACCGGCCGATATCGAGGAGGCGGTCGCTGCCGTCGGGGGCGGCGATTACGAAATTTACAAACATAAAATCGACTCCGCGCTCGACGAGGCCCATTCGGTGTTCATGCGGACTGGCGTGTCCTCGATGCTCAAATCCGGCGACGTCGTCGTCGGGTTGCACAACGCCCGTGGCGATCTCGTGTCAGCGAGTTGTGGGACCTATCTTCACGGCCCGATCGCCCAGTTGCCGGTCAAGTTCGTCATCAAGCAGTACCTCGAGGGCGAATCGAACGTCGAGGTGAATCCGGGGGATATCTTCTACACGAACGAGGTCCTGACGGGCGGCCTTCACAACCCCGACCAGATGGCGATCATGCCGATCTTCCACGACGACGAGCTGATCGCCTGGGCGACGGCCGCGCTCCACCAGGGCGAAACCGGTGCGATCGAACCCGGTGGGATGCCCCAGAGTGCCCGGACGCGGTACGACGAGGGGATGCGGCTCACGCCGATCAAGATCGCCGAGGACTACGAGATCCGCGACGATATGATGGACATGATGACGAACTTCATCCTGCGGACTCCGCGGATGCAAGAGATCGATGTCCGGGCGCGCTGTACCGCGACCGACGTGATCCGCAAGCGGGTCGAGGAGATCGCCGCCGATCGCGGCCCCCAGTTCGTCAGCGGCCTTTTCCAGCGGGTGATCCGCGAATCCGAGACCGGTGCCCGCAACGTCATTTCGGAGTTCACCGACGGAACGTACCGGTCGGTGGGCTTCTTCGACAACATCGGTGCCGAGGAGGCGCTGATGAAAGTCTCGCTCACGCTCGAGAAGTCGGGCGACGAGATCCTACTCGACTTTTCGAACACGTCCCCGGAGGCTGGGTCAGTCAACTCCTTCGCTCACGGCGTGGCAGCGTACATCTCCTCGTATCTCTATCCCTACCTCTTTCACGATCTGCCGGTCTCGACCGGCGCGTTCGCGCCCTTCGAGTTCCGCATCCCCGATCGGTCGGTGCTCAATGCCGATCCCGAGGCGTCGGTCTCCCAGTGTGTCATCCTGGGGACGGTCGTCCTGGCCCGCTGTCACGACGTCTTCGGACGGATGCTTTACGCGACCCACCCGGATCGCGTCGCGACGGCCCCGGACACCCACGAAGGGGGCGGCGGATTTACCGGGGTAAACAAATACGGGGTGCCGGAAGCCGACATGGTCACGTTCAACATGAACACCATGGGCGGTGGCGCCCGGGCGGACGCGGACGGCATCGACGCCCACGGGTTCAGTTTCGGTCCCTGGGGCAAAGCCACCAATCTGGAAGAAGAGGAGGAGAGCGGGATCTTCCTCGGCATCTCGCGGGGTTTCCTGCCCGACACGGGCGGGGCCGGGAAGTACCGTGGCGGGAACGGGACCGAGAACATCAACCTCGTCGTCTCCGACGAGCCGGTCTCGACCTTCCGAAACGGGAAGGGTTCGCGCATTCCCACGAACACCGGACTGTTCGGCGGATACGCCGAAGGGTCGCTCGCGGGCATCCGGATTACCGACACGGACGTCGGCGAACGGCTCCGCAGAGGCGAGGACGTGCCCATGTCCGTCCACGAGTTGCTTTCCGATCGCGAGATCGAGGGAAAGGTCCATCTCGAGCCGATCGGGCGGGACTCGCGGGAGTTAGCCCCCGGGGACCTGTTCATCCGCGTGATCTCCGGCGGAAGCGGCATCGGCGATCCCCTCGAACGCGACCCCGAGGCGGTCCGGGCGGATCTCGCGGAAGGCCAAATCACCGAATGGACGGCCAGGAACGTCTATCGGGTGTCGATCGAAGACGGCGAGATCGTTCCCGACGCGACGGCCTCGTCACGCCAGGAGGAACGCGAACGGCGGCTCGAGCGGGGGCGACCGTACGAGGCGTTCGCCGACGAGTGGGCAGAAAAGGAACCCCCGGAGGGCTCGCTGGAGTACTACGGCGAATGGCCGGACGCCCGGCCCGTGCGGAAGGACGATCGCCCGGTGGAACAAACCCCCAGCGCCTCGGATTAGGGAGCCGGCAGTCAGCGATATTGGCACTCCGGGAACAACCGCATGGCTCGCCCGTTGGAACTTAGTCCGCCACCGCTTCCTTCGGAAAGTCACTTCCGTCGGTTTCGCCGATCCGTCCGGCAGCCGATTTTCGGGTTGCCGTCGCGGGAACCAGATCCGTGCCGACGCAAGCGCCGAGCCCGGAGGGTGGCATGTTGTTGTAGACGGTCTCGTACTCGTCGGCATTCACTCGGTAGGTTTCGTGCCAGATCCCGAGGGCCGCATCGTTCTTGGTGTCGTTTGCGTAGTAGTCCTGCCAGGCGGGGAAGTGCAGCCGGTCACTATCCCGGGCATACGCCCGGAGGGCCTCGAAGGATTCCCAGTATTGCACGAAGCCGATATTCCGCATACCAGGCCCGAGCACGGTTCGACTCCCGAGTAAACCGGACGACCCGTCATCCATCAGTTCGCGGACCATCCTCGGAGCAAGCAGGAGGATCGGGAGCCACCGGTGGACCTTCCAGAACGCGTTAATGCGCATGCCGATATGAAAGACGACGAAGTCCTCCTCCCGCTCGGCGGTTACTTTCCGTTCGCGTATCGAGCCGTTGTCTTCCTCGGCGTGTCTCATCAATGCCCGATGGCTCGGGGGCCACCTTGTCGATTACCCCAACATGTTGGTTCAATTCGTCGCCCACGGGCCGTCCGCCAGGCTCCACGGCCCGATCTACCCCGTTGTCAGCCGCTCCGCCCCCGAGAGGAACCACGAGATTACCTGGGCCTCGCCACGCCTGATTACCGTGCTCACCGTGGATTTGTCGACGTCGAGTGCGTCGGCCAAGTCCGTCAGGGTACTCGCTCGGGGTACTTCGTAGTACCCCTGCCTCACCGCGAGCTCGAGGATCTCTCGCTGACGATCAGTTAACAAGCCGTCGGCCTCCGTCGTTCTCACGAGCGAGAGGAGCTCGTAGTCAAGGGGTGATGTATCCAAGACCTCCTGGAGCCGATCCAGCTCGTCGGCCGTCCCGGTCAGATCGAACTCGTACGATCCCCGTCGAACCTCGACCGGGAACTCGATCGGGATCGAGGATATCTCCGCGAAGTCATACAGTGCCGTGTCAGTGTCAACGGTGGCAAAGTGTTCTTCCGCTTTCCATCTGTCCGGTTTCCAGCGCTGGCTGTATTCGGACAGGAATGAGAGATCATCTAATCTCTCGTCTATCTCTGATTGTTTGGATACGGATGTAAGGCCTGTATCACGGGTAGCTACATTGGTGTACGACAGGTTCGCATCGACGTTCACCAGTGACGGGTAGATGTCAGGCGTTCCAACCGGTAGCAACCGCTCACCGGATGCGGTAGATACTGGCGCGACCTCAAACTCGACTGTAAACGCCAGTCGGTCCTCGTCTTTCAGCAGGCTGAACTGTTCTGCAAGATCTGCTGGAAGCATATGGTCCGTCTCGTGCTCAAAGTAAAACGTTCTCCCCTGTTCCAGTGCGGTCTCACGTACCTGGTCGTAACCATTTATCTGTTGTGCCACGTTCGCGATGTGGACGTACGCCCGGTACCGATCACCATCCTGCTCGATAGAAATCGCATCGTCATAGTCCTTTGCGTTCACCGGGTCAATGGTATACGTCCGGAGATCACGGAGATCACGCTCATAGTCGAAGGAATGCACATCATGCGCGTTGATGTCTGCAACGTCGTCCTCGACCGTCCTGTTTACATCTCCTGTAACCCGCAGTATCTGGGAGTAAACATCGTCATCTACCTTGTGCCGTAACTCCGTCCGATCCCAGTCCTTTCCGGTTTTATCCGGGAAATACTTGCCTTTCCGCCACTGTCTCTGACTCATGGCCCTCACTTCTGCCCCTCACTCAACGATACCCCGTACAATTTCCATGGTTTGATAGTCCTGCTCTGTAGATGGCTGATACGCATACGTCTCCACAACCCCTGACTCCGGTATGACACGTTCGTCTCCCGCCAGGACTGATTTTTCATTAAATATTGAAATCTCGCCGGAGACACTCCATCCGTACGGCCCAACGTAATCAGCAAAGGCATCAATCTGTTCTTGCGCATACTCAACACATCCCAGATAGTTTGCGCTTTTGACCTCTCCTGCGGTGACGTGAAGATGCGGTATATCAAATACAGCAAAGTCCACCTCTCCCTTCACCTCATGATACACCTTTGTTCGCCGTTCATCTTCCTCGTCATACCGGAAATTCTGGACAACAACAGTTTCTTCCGCCATTTCCGCATCAACGTTCCGCATAAGAATATCCTTGAGGGTATATGACGCCTCATGTAACGACTGTTCCTGCACCTCATCACATAGCATAGCATCCTGCTCTCCCGTATACCGCATAATCCGTTCCTGTACTACGGACTGGTGGACCGCATCATTCGGATTCATCGACTGATCAATCTCCACTACCCGCTCATCACGCAATGTTAACGGTGCATATACCTGGTCCTCGTCACACGTGGATGATACCGTAATAATCGTCCCGTCCTGCGAGTCCGTGAGCGCCTCATCCGTACTCATCGTTGTAACACCCCTGAACGGTTCACTGCGTCACTGGTGAACCGTTCCTCCAGTTCCATCGGTGGCTGCAGCGGCTCGAATCCGTCTGCCGTTGACCCGAACTCGCAGTGTTCGAACTCCTCGTATGCGTTATCGGTATCCGGTGACAGGTCGATGTGCCAGATATCAACTGTTTCTCCCAGTCCCAGCACGATAGCACTGCGGTCAGGCATCCTGTCCGTGACGCCGTAGTTCTTGTACGTCGATGGCAGCTTTACCGTCAACCCGTTCCCCACTGTCTGTACAAACATCCCGTGTGATTCGCCGTACAATACCACGGTTTCATCCAGTAGCGGTTCGGTCTGAATGGCAATCGGACCGTCACGACCATTCTCACCATCATTCGGATCCAAAAGCGACTCCTTTATGTCAGCGCAGGTGTCATCGTCAGCGTAGGTATCATCCACCGCCTCCGGATCCAAAAGCGGTTCCTTTATGTCAGCGTAGGTGTCATCAACCATATAGGGCATCAGATCAGCATCGTCCGGATCATGGACGAGTTCAACGCCGTACGGCCTGTCATCCTTCCCGCCCGGTCGATCCACCTGTGGACCAATCCGCAACCGGTCAGCGCATTCGATATCAAGATCCTCTTCGACAGCCGCCAGTGATCCGTACTGCTCCATCGCCTCCGTATACCATCCATCCTCCTCAACAGCATTTTCCGGCCTGTCCACACGCCTGTCCTCGTCACCGACGACGGCTTTGATCTCGTCAAAATCGTAGTCCGCGTACGCCCGCAAATCCTCCAGGTTACCGATATCACCGCCCAGCCACAGCACGTCGCAGCCATACTCCTCTGCGATCCGCTCCCACTGTTGCCGCATCGTCACGTACCGCAACTGATCCCGGTACCCATCATCGGATCGTTCCGGATGCGGGTCAGCCACCACAAGCATCCGACTTTCCGTATCCGCCGCATCCACCAGTGACGTCGTCACAGTCATGCTCCATCACCTCCCCAGCAGAACGTAACGGCGGAATCACGGTAGAAATCGGAACGAGAGAACAGCATGTAGGATAGGTAGACAGCAGACGGTAAACGCCAAACACTTCCCTCCATTAATCGCCCTGTTCAGTATTGCGCCCGCCAATCATATAAATGTTCCTCTTCTCCGGTGTGCATCACACGCGCTTATACCTGCTACCTGCGTCTCAGAAATACCGCTTCCACACGACGTACGCCACGACACCTGTTGCCGCCACCACGACGGTGATGATGCTGAAATATCCCTCCAGCAACGCCACGATGCGCTCACCGTACCACATGATGAGCAGCGCCTCCAAGAAGAACCGGCCACCACGCGACAGGACGGACACGACAAGGAACCCCTTCATATCTAGCTTGAACGTGCCGGAGCTGATAGTGAATACCTTGTATGGGACCGGCGTGAACCCGGCAAACCCGACCGCCATCACCCCGTACTGATCATAGTATGCTTCAACCCGGTCGATGTTCCGGTCCGACACCATCTTCTCCAGGAGCGGCCGCCCACCTTTCTGCCCGATGTAGTAGCCGGCCACCGCACCCATCACAGACCCGGCAGTGGTCACCGCCGCGTAAAACAGGGCAAGATGCGGGTTCGCCAAGGCCAGCGGGATCAAGGCCACGTCCGGCGGGATCGGGAAGAACGACGACTCGATGAACGCCAAAACGAACAGGCCGAGCGCACCCATCGACACGACCACTTCCTCCGTCGCCGTGACCAGGTACCCGGTAAGGCTCATAACAGGATGTTACAGCCACACGTTTTAGTAGGTTCGCACCGGCCACGCCAGAAATATTAAAGCATACGTGTGAAAGAGTAGTGCGGACAGATACAGATGGTTGACGCACTGCATCCACAGGCCCAGGAACTCCTGAAACTGCTGAAGGAGAAGGAATCAGTATCCGTCGCGGAGCTGGAGCAGGACCGGTCGCACGGCGAGGTAATGCGTCCCGCACAGTGGCTGGCAGAAGACGACCTGATCGAGATACAGGAAGACACGGTCATGGAATATGTGTTGACTGAAGACGGGGAGCAGGCGCTGGACGCAGGCCTACCCGAGGAACAGGTCCTGGAAATGGTGCAGGGCGGCGACAACACGGTGGAAGAGGTGCGGAGTCTCGGCGACATCGCCGGGCCAGGTATCGGCAAGGCGAAAGAAAAAGGACTGATCGAAATCCGGGACGGTGCACTGCACCTGACCGATGACGGCGAGGACATGCTGGACGAGGAACACGCCGAACTCGCCGCACTCAAGGACATCCAAGATGGGAACGATATCGATGACGAGATGGCAGATACACTGCTGGACCGCGGCCTGATCCAGCAGCAGGACCGCACCACCCGCACATTAACCATCACGGACAAAGGAAAAGACCTTGACCTCCGTACCGTGTCCGATGCGTTCAACGTGGAGGCGGAGGCACGGGACGCGCTGGTCGGGCGGAAACACTTCGCCAAGGAGGTCTACGATTATATCCGCCGGGTCTGGGTGGAGATGGGCTTCAAAGAGATGGACGGACCGATTGTGGTACCCAGCCTACTCAATTTCGACGCGCTGTACACGCCGCAGGACCACCCGGCACGGGAACTGCACGATACGTTCTTCATGGAACATCCGGAAGAAGCAGATCTGTCCGCGTATGGCTCCAGCGTTGACTGGATCAAGGAAACACATGAGGACGGCTGGGAAACAGGCTCCCGAGGATGGCAGTACGACTGGAGCGAGGACGAGGCTGCACGGAACGTATTACGGACGCATACCACCGCGGTCTCTGCGAAGACGTTGCACGAGCTGACGGAGGACGATCTACCGGCCAAGTTCTTCTCGCTGGGCCGAAACTTCCGGAACGAGACCGTGGACTGGA
>CAZAYR010000075.1:0-12597 GCA_964489365.1 uncultured Salinarchaeum sp. | reverse complement strand
ACGCTGAGGTACATCCACATCGTCTACCGGTTGGGGATGTTCTAGAGGGAGTGCACGAGGTTGTGCCTGGCCACGAGGGTCTTCGAAATGACGATCGCGCCGATGAAGGCCGTCAGCACGATGATGACGAACTTGTGAACCATCCAGGCTAGGAGGGCGCCGCCGAGGCCGGTAAGGAGGATGACCGGGTGCGTCCACTCGCCGAAGGTCACGCCGGGGACGATCGAGCCGACCGCGGCCCCGAAGACGTAGCCCGTCAAGGCGACTGCGAGGATTTCCGCGAGCATGGCGAGCCCTCCGCCCACCATGCCCGCGACGACGATGACGGCCAGTCCCGCGAGCCCCTCGATCTCAGCCCCGATGACGTACCCGGCACCGATGACGGCCCCGACGAGGAACCCGACCGCGTAGATCAGGGACTCGTAGATCCACCACCCGCGGTAGGCAAAGCCGCCGCCGATCCCGAGGAGAAACACCGCCGGGAGGAGTTCGGCCATCGAGGCATCACCCCGGGGCGATCACGCGCGCGCCACACGCCGGGCAGTCCGTCGCCTGGACGCTGAGTTCGGCGCCACAGTCGGTGCAGTACATCGTTTCGCCCGTGAGATCCTCCGTGCGGAGCGCGTTGCGAATCTCCGTCAGTGCATCCGAGTCCGCGTAGAGGCGGTACTCGTCGGTCCGGGTTTCGATCCGCAGGACGCTCTTTGGGTAGTTGGCCAGCGAGCGTTCCTTGAACGCGGTGTCGTAGATGTCCGTGGCGTCGATCTGGACGGTCGCGTTCTCGAGGAGGTCCTCCGGGGACCGTCCCTCCAAGTCCTGAAGGGCTTGTTTCATGCCCCACTTGCGCCCCAGCCACACGCCACCACCCCCGAAGACCGCGGCAGGGATGGCGCCTCTGAGGAGGCCGGCACCGATGATAATGCCGATGGTGCCGACCAACAACGCGTATTTCAGGCCGGAGAGTTTCTCGATGCCGAGGACGCCCTCGCGGATCGTCACGGCGCCGTATTTCATGCTCGACAGCGTTCCGGTTTTCCAGGACAACGGGCCGATGATCCGGTCGTTAGTTGTCATGGGTGTCGTCGATAGTGATGATTCTGGTTGGCGTCTCCATTCCGCGGGAAACGAGTCCGTAGCCGATGAGCGCGAGTCCCGACAGTCCAAGCGCGATGCCGGCACCCGGGTAGATCTCCCTGACCTCGTACATGCCGAAGCCCTGGGGCCCCTGCATCAGCTCGTAGGACGTCCCGAAACCGATGACTCCCACCCAGAGTCCGGCACCGACGAGCCCGACTCCCACCACTCCTACCAGCCCCGCGCCCACCCCCGATCGGACCATGGCGTTCATGTCAGAAACTCGGACTGACATGATAATTTATGGGTCATTAAGGGCTGTGGGGCTTTGGAACTGTAGTCACTATAGTGACCATAGCAGATTATACCAGCAGATATTGCCTTATTAAGGGGAGTACGGTACGTCGATGTGTTCGCGGTGACCACGGGGCCGAGGCGTCTCCCTCACGGTGATCGTGAATTGATACTTGGCGTGTCACCGCAGCTGTGGCGGGAGCCGGCGACCGTCGTCCCTCTCGAGCGACGACTCCTACCGGTGAGTGTGTGTCGCCGAGCGTGGCGGGAGTTCTTCCTGACAGTGCTGACACTTGGTCGCGTCCGCGGGATTGGCGTGCCCACAATGCGGGCAGTGTATCTCGGTCGAGTCGGCCGCCGACGTGGCGCGCGCGACCTGTGTCTCGAGTTGCTCCCGGAAGGCCTGTGTCGCGTCCGCGTCGCCGAGCTGGTCAGCCGCCTTCCCGAGGACGAGCCACACGTCCTCGGTCCCGTCCGCGATCGTGATCCGAACGTAGTGGCTGTCCCCGCCGCGCTCCTCGATCGCCACCGATTCGATGTCGGCCAGCGGGACGATGATGGAGTCGTCACTCTCCCGGGCCCGGGCGAGCGTGAGTGGCGCGCGGACCGACCGGAACAGCGTGCGACTCAGAATGCCGAGCAGGGCGAGCACCAGCCCCAACCCGGGCACTGCCCGCCCGAAGCCACGCACGGCTCCCCCATAGAGGACGGTTCGAATCGTCCGCGCGGTTGTCCCGCCCTTGACAGTCCGGCGATGGCCGAGCACCAGGTCTGTTTCGGTCAGAAACACGGTGCCTGTGTGGGCCCCCCGGAGGGAATCGCGGAGCCGACCGACCGCGAAATACCCGGGGGCGCTGTCGACGATGGGGTCATCGGTCGTGACCGACGCCTCGTCCCCGCCCCGACTCGCGATGACGCGGTCGTGAAAGCCGCGTGACCCCATGCCCACATAGTGGACGGCCGTCCCCCAGGCGAGGAGTTGCATCGCCAGCGTCCCGACGGGAAAGGTGACCAGCGAGATCAGCGCGAAACCACCCCCCTTGAGGGAGTGCCCGAGGTAGAACTTGTGGAGGCCGAGCGCCCCTGTGCCCGGCAGGGCCGCGAGGAGGAGTGCGATGAGTCGACGTTTCCCCGAGTCCCCGTCAGCTCTCCCATTCGATGACATATTCGAGTGATTGAACGGGTCATTGTCTTAAGTAATGGGGAATGATACCACACGACGTTCTGTCCAAGAACCGGACGGTTCGGTGGTGTTGACGCGGCGTCAGCTCGTGTCGGGTTTCCACAGTGTGCCCGCGCCGCAGGATGCCACGAACATTTTTATGATGTTTGATAGTAGTCATGTTCATGGCACAGTATCGGTGTGGGCAGTGTGGAAAGGTCCAGCCCGGGGACGGGATGCTGAACCGAACGGAACCCAGTCGGTGTGCGAACTGTGAGGCGGTGACGTTCGAACCCGTGGGGAGTGCCGGCACGTCGACGGCACAACTGGGGGCCCTCGTGGGCGCACTCGTGTTAATCAGCGTGGGCATCGGACAGCTGGCGGGGATCGGCATCCTCGGGGAGCATCCACAGGCTGGCCTCTCCGGCGTGCTGAGCCTCGTGGTGGCGGGGTATCTCCTCCTGAAAGCCCCGGCTGTCTAGCGGGCTCGCCACGGCCACTCGATTGGCAGTGGAGAGGACGAAGGGGCTGGTCGGTGCTCGCCTGGCCCGTTCGCCGGTCGCTCTCCGGGTGGGGATCCTCGAGCCCCCTGTTCAGTGCCTCGGCGGGGGATTCTGCCCGTGGTCCTGCTCCAGGCGATCTCGGGTTGGCGCGCCATGCGCTCCATGGACGCGTCGTCCTCGGTGGGAGACAGACCGCCCCCGGGCCACAGCATCCTGGCTCGTCCGGTCGAGCGGCGTCGATAGCAGCTCGGGCTGGGTGTGTGGTGTGCGTTTCTCGAACGATGGCCGCTCTGCGTGGGATGGCTAGGCGTCCTCCGACCACGCGGTCCAGCACGCCTGATCGCAGAACACGGGGATGGCGCTGTGGGTGCGCTCGCGGCCGAACGGGTTCTCGTAGTCGATACTGTACCGGACCCGGACGTGGGGCTCCCCTCTGTGGACGGGAGTCTCGCAGTGTTCACACAGTTTGTACTGGCGCTTCACGGGGAGGTAGGCGTAGTCCTCGTGGATCTCGAGCAGCTCGGACTCCTCCGGGTCGGGAGGGCCGTCCAGGTTGGTCTCCGTGCTCCGCACGACGACGGACTGGAAGTGCAGCAGGTCCTCGTCGTGGTCGACGTAGGCCTCCGGCGGGTCCAGGTCCTTGTCCATGCGTGGGGGGAGGTGGTGTGTGTTCAAAGGCCTGCGCCACGGGTGGGGTGAAACTGAAGGTGGTTAGCGAGTGAAGACGACGGTGACGGTGCCTACACCATCACTTATCTACCATCGGTTCGGCGTGATCGACGCTCTCGACACCATCGGTTTCTCCATCAGGCGCTTGTGCTTCCTTGAGTAACCCGTCTAATTCTCGTAGTTTCCACGTGAGTTCGTTCTCAAGGTCAAGTGTGACTCTCCCAGTGTCACCGACGTATTCAACCACACCTAATTGATGCAGGATTGAGAGCCGGTCGCGAACGGACTTCGGCGAGAGCCCCGCTTTCTTTGCAAGTTCTGCTTTCGAGAATTCCCGGTGAGAGGGGGCGTCGAATAGCGCATCGACCATTAGTGGAACCGAATCGTACCGGGTGAAGTACACCAAGCCATGCGGTTCTTTTTCCCGAATCGTGAACTCCTTACGCTCTGTGCCACCATCCGCAACCACTGCATTCCGATCGCCTGACCGAGCCCTGTACATGGAGTCCTCTTATCGGCTGACCGGTAAATGCTTTCCGGAATCACGGAAGTGAATTCGCTAAGGAATTTATACAGAGACGAATGGATTCATTTCTCTAGAAATGATGGAGCAATGTCTGATATGCGAGATCCTAACCACGCTAGTCAATAGCCACGCTCACCATAGTTCGTCAATGCATAAAGAAAAATTAGTTGAATACGTTGACGGTGGCTTAGATCATGATACGTTACAGGAACGAATTGAAGAAGTCGTCGAAAAACTCGATTTTTTAGCGGAATGGGGGAGTCAGAGAGAAACTCGGATTCACCTAGATCAAGGGACCGGCGAGATCGTTCACTATCTTGTCGAGAACTGTGACGAAAATCCTCGTTGGATCAAACCAGAACTTCATCATGTGCCCCCAGAAACGTGGGAAGAGTACGGGATATAATGACTGGCCGACGTATGGAGACTCAGTCCTCGGTATGATCTCGTATCTGTGCGGCTCCTTCGATCGTGTAGGTCTCGTCATACCGGGCGGGCTTCGTTCCATACCGTGGGGTGCGCTTCAATGGTTTCCCATCTCTCGAGACTACGCACGTCCCCATCCCTGCGGGAGCGCCCCCGTGGTTTCTAGCTTATGACTCTCATCCCGACCCGAATCGTCCCTCTGGATGCAGTCGATAGCGGTTTCGTGGCGACGCTCGAAGTAGTGGGTACCGATGGCACGCGAGCCAGCCGGGGGGCCAGCACGCGCGGACGAGCTCGAGGCGACTCGGGAGGCACTTGAGGAGCTTCGGGTGGAGATTCGGGAACATCTTGCTGTCGAGCTTGGGGGCGATTCCGCGGACTACCACGCTCGGGTTGGGCGGTCCGATCGTCCGTCCGACGGTGGGGAATAGGTGGCGTGGTTCGGGATGGTAGCGTGGGAGTGTGTCCCCCACGTAGAATTCTGGAATTCTGGGAGTGAGTAGCCGGTTGCACGCGAGCGTTTCGCGGGACGTCTGTGCGCGTTGGGGCCTCACGTGTCGTCTGGACGAGCGCAGCTCGGTCGCGGGCTGCTCGATCCGACGCGAAGGTGGGGAGCCGCGCTCTCCACGTCACCGTGCTCTGATAAACACGAACGCACACAGGAGCACGCCCAGGGGGACGAGGACAACACTGGTCAGGTCAATCACCAGCACGGCTTCGGGTGACAGCGTGCCCATCGATCGGTCGCTGATGAGCCTGGCGCCCACCGAGAGGAGGGTGTTCCCGACGACGACCCCGACCATCGCGTTCTTCGTCTGTGCGGACAGCCCGGAGTGGGACTGCGTGCTCGTGAACGGCCGGTTGCCCCTCGCGAGGAGATAGGCACACCCGAGCAGGATCAGGAGATGCAGGACCACGTTGAACCCATAGACGGCGATGATCGCGGGGAGGAGGTCGTCGACGAGCCCGAGGCCCCCGAGCCAGTACACGACCGAGACTTCCAGCCAGATGACGACCACGATGCCGAGTGCACTCCCGACCAGGGCGGCTCTGGTGTCCCCCGGCAATGGGTCCCCGCTGAACACGCTATACCCTCCGTTTTGGGATGCAGCCGGTGGGGGGAGCTCCTCGCCACACTCCGGGCAGTACGTATTCGGTTCGTCGAGGTTGGTCCCGCAGTTGGTGCAGTATGGCATGGGGTGTGGGGTTAGGTTCGTTCCATCGTGGTCCCGCAGTCGGTACAAAACGTCCACGTCGCCAGCCCGAGCCGACCGCAGGACTCACACCGGGACAGTTCGGCGCCACAGTGCTGACAGTACGTATCCTCGGCCCGACACGGGGTGTCGCAGGTCGGACAGGCCCGTGGGGGGTCTCGCCGTGGTGATTCCTCGGGGGTGTGCTCGCCGAACAGGCCGAGCTGGACGAGTATGCCCGTGATCGCGACCAGCGAAGCCAGGCCCAGCTGGGCCTCGGCCGAGTCCTGCACGCCGGCCCCCAGCGAGACGAGCAGGCCGCCGACGATGGCCGACAGCACGATGACCGAGAGCTTGTGCACCAGCCACGTGAGGTAGCCACCGCCCAGCCCCAGGAGGACCGCGACCCACATGGTGTCAGTCACGGCGAAGGCGAGGAGCGTCACCACCGCGAACCCCGAGAGCGCGTAGGCGAGCCGGTGGGCCACGTAGGCAACGCCGATTCCGCACACCGAGCCGAGGCCGCCCAGGATTGCAGGCAGTCCCGGGCCGGCGCTGGGCCACGTCGTCGGATCCACGACGAGGACGCCCGTGGCGAACCCGACGCCGAGGCCGACGATGGCGCCCAGCAGGAGGATGGTGGCCTCGTACAGCCGCCACCCGGCGTACGTGAGCGGGAGGCCGACGAACCAGAGGAACAGGGAGACGGCCGCGGTCATGGATCGTACAGTTTGGTTCGTGGGATTGGTGGCGCCGGTCCGCTACGTGGGTGGGTAGTATGTGGTACGTAATAGTACCCACGCCGGCTCTGGGGGGCGCGGGACCTCGCGGTCGGAGGTTAGGTGGGTAAGGAGTCGGTGGGTGTGTGAGTCGGATGGTGTGTTAGAGTACGGGTTTAGAGCCAGTGGGGGGAACTATTTTGAGCCCACCGGGTGTGTGAACAGTTACCAGGCCACTCGGCGGGTGAATAGTGTGCTCGCCTGGGGCTACGCATGAGCCAGGACGACACGCTGACACAGTACTGCCCGCACTGCGAGGAGGAGCAACCGGTGATCGAGACCGTGCCGTGGCAGACGGATATCTGTAGAGGGTGCAATCGGTCGTTTCCCTCGTAGTCTGGGTGTGTGGTGCTTCCGTTGTTCTCCTGGGATGGCGCACGGACAGTGGCCGCTCCCCCGTGCTAGATCGGTGTCGGAGCTGTATCGGGGAGCACGTCATGTCTGGATGGGACGGGTTCTCCAGTTCCGTCGTAAATAGAAATGAATTTATGTTAGATGACGCAAAGGCAAACGATGATGGATTGGCATCCACAGGACTGGCTGCTCGTCGCGGAAGCACTCGCATCACACACCGGCGCGGATATCGAGTCCCCACGGGATGCGCGCGCCTGGGAAATGGTCGAGGACATCGCCATGATCGAGGGCGTGGACATCGGGGAGATCCCGTTGCAGTCCGACTGGGAGTGGTTCGGACGAAGCGGGGATTCGGCCGTCGGTGGTTCGGTTCAGTAGGCGATAGGTTGGATCCCGGTCGTGGACCACGTAGGGGTGGTTCGAACCCAGATAGACAGTGCTGGGGTCGGACGAGTGGGTCCGCTGGGACTCGGTGTCGTGGGCACGCCGAGACGGATTTTGTGTGGGATACGTAGTACATTTGTTTGGGTGCATCTGGCGTGGACGTCGAGGGGATCATCGTCCGGGTCACGGAAAATCGAGGAGAACGCCCTGTCCGTGAGGGAGCGGATGAATCCGAAATGGGACTCGATACCCGCCGTCACTCGCTGTCACCGATTTCGGTCGATCCACCTGCAGAACGCATCGAAATTCCTGGCTCCCGCCTGGGCGGCAATATTTCGGAGGGTCCCCGTATCGAGTCGGTCGTGACGGGGGACGCTGACGGTCCTGACCTGGGTGTCGTGGTGATCGGGAGGAAACCACTTCAGGATGACGTGACTTCCTGTCGTGCGTTGCCACTCGAATCCGCCGACGTTGACGAGAACAGTGATGACGTCGTCGCCGGAGAAATCACGCGATACCATCTCGCTCCTACTTGAGCACGTCCGGGAGTTCCCCTGTCGTGTTGTCGGCGGGATCGATCCCGAGTTCGCGGAGCTCGTCGTCGGTAGGTTCTCGCCCGATTTCCCCCTTGTACAGGGCGACGGCCTCGTCGAGATTTTCGAGGGCCTCCTCGCGGGTTTCCCCTTGGGACGCGACCCCGGTGTCTTCGTCTCTCGCGACCCAGAGATCGCCACCGTCCCCGAGGAAGAGCGAGATGTCTACGGGGGCGTCGGGGGGGTCTTCACCCGATTCACCGACGTCTGTGCTCATGCAAACACGTATGCCGGTTTCGTAGATAAGTCCTTGGTGGGCCGACCGATCGGACGACGCCGTTCCTGTTGGGTACCACGAGACGGAACCGTGAGGCGATGTCGGGATCGAACCGATCGGCGACAGTCTGTGGACTGAGGCCCTGGCCCTCCACCCAGTCGTACACGTGGAGGACCGAAATACGGCGACCCGAGATGTGCGGCTCCGCCATGGGTTCGGTCGCGATGGGGTCCGAACTGGCCTCGGCCAGCAGTGCAGCGGTGGTCGCTCACGGATAAAACCCTGCGCGTGGGGGGTCGCCCGGATGGAGGCGGTGTCTCGCGGACGGCGGCCGGACGCCTCGCCACTCGCGTGGGGACGTCCGGTACTCGGCCTCCTGCCGATGATCGTAGAGAACTCCCAGAAGGCGGCACTGCTCTCGAGAGGCATGCCCGTCGAGGACGACGTGCTGTCCAAACTGCCGACGGCCGTCCCCGTGGGATGTCGGATTGATCCCGCGGACAGACAACGCGGCTTGAGCCGCGTGGACGGCCGCGTCGTACAGTCGGTTGCAGATCCCTGCCTCCGATCCGTCGCCGTTCATGAGGACGCTCGCGTCTCGCAACGCCTCCCGGGCGGCCGTCAGCTCGGCGTTCGCGTCTTCGATGGAGACCTCACACAGAGAGCGCCTCTGCATCCGCCGCGACGTGCTCGAAGAACGGGCTGCCGTCGTCGGAGTCCGTGCTCGCGGTCACCGTCGGACGCGAGGTTCCGGCGGTCCCCCTCGACCGCCGTCTCCTCGACGGCGTCGTCGAGGATCACCAGGAGGTCGACGTCGGAGTCACGACCCCGGGCCTCGTCACGAGCGACACTCCCGTCGCGTACCACGGCGTCGACGACAGCCCCGAATCGCGTTCGGACTCGTCGTGCGAAGTCCACCGCGGCCCGGCGGTGGGGAGACTCCCGGGTCCCGGCCATGGACGCGAATGCGACCGAATCGAACATACATCCTCGTTCCCGGGATTCCGGGACGGGCCCGGTACCCGGGAATCTCAGGTCGCCTCGACCTCGGTCGTGCGTCGCTCCGCGGCCGCGCCGTCGGGGTCCTCGGTGATGCCGATGGCTCGACCGTGGGACGCCGTTCGCGAGGCCCTCGGTCCCGGTGGCCGCTCGTGGGACTGCCAGCCGTCGATGGGAATCGCATCGGTCACGTGACGTAGTGCGGACACGGCTGGGGTTTGACCGATCGAGATGGGCGGACGGAGGTAGTCAAGAGAAGGGGTACGTCTACTCCCGGGTGTGGCGGACGGGGTGAGGGAGGGCGCGGGAGCGAGAACCGGTACATCGCGGGGCCGCAGGTACCCGGGCACTCGGGATCGTTATAGTCCTGTGGACACATACACACTCGTAGTTCCGCTGGAACGGCGTGAACCAACCCCCATGGGCAAATACGACGACCTCTTCGAGAATGCGGCGGCCGACGACAGCGTCTTCGCCGACAAGGGCGCCCTCGACCCGTTGGCTGAGCCCGACGAGGTGGTGGCGCGGGCTGACCAGGAATCGGAGTTGGCGGCCATCCTCAGTGGCGTCCACGAGGGCTATCTCCCGACAACCGTGTCGATATATGGCCCGCCGGGAACCGGAAAAACGCTCACCGTTCGGCGCGTGTGCCGAGAGTTCGCCGATCGAACCGACGACGTCGCCGTCGAGTACGTGAATCTGAAGGAATGTCGGACGCTGTTTTCGGCGGCCAACGAAATCTGCTTCGAGGTGGCCGGCGAGAAGAAAGGGGCATACGAGGGCCTCGATGGGGTGTTCGCGGGCATCTGGGACGCCCTGGAGGCGTATCCGGAATGGACAGTGCTGGTGTTGGACGAGATCGATCATATCAAACACGATTCGAATTACGACCCCTCTGATTTCTTTTATCGCCTGTTACGCGGCGAGGGCAAACTCAAGCGTGACCTCTCACTGTCGGTCTGGCTCATCAGTAACGAACTGCTGGAGGTGGATCTCCGATTGGACAGTCGGGTGCAGTCGGCGATGGGTGGCGAGGAGGTGTTCTTCCCGCCGTATGGCGTTGATGAGTTAGCCGACATCACTCTGCCCCGGATCGAACGGGCGTTTCGGCAAGGGGTGTTTACTGAGGATGCACTCTCGTTTGGGCTCAGTCAGGCCGCCACACGGTGGGGCGACGCCCGGAAGGCGTTGCGACTGTTTCGCCGCGCTGGAGAAACCGCGAACGAACGCGGACTTGAGGGGGTGACACAGGAATGCATCGCTACGAATCTCGACGGCACGGACCGGGAGGCGATCGTCGAGAAACTGCTGTCGTTACCCGTGCAACACTACTTCGTGTTGTACGCCGCGACAAGCTGGACAAAACGAAGGACCGGTGAGATCGTCCAACCAGTGAGGATGAATCAAATTGAGGAGTCGTATCGCTCAACGATGGATCCCGAGAGCCAAGTCGAGTCGCGATCACTCCGGGACTATATCACGGAATTGGAAACGATGGGCCTGGTGGAGACGTGGATCGAATCCCGCGGTCGTGAGGGGCGAGCGAAACACGTCGAAACCACGTTCGATCCGCAGTGGGTCCAAGACGTGTATCCGGAGTATGTCGCAACTACACCCAGTCTCGAGGCCACCCTGCGGGAGGACTCGATCGAAGGCGAGTAGGGACATGTGCTCGGATCGGGGACGGGTGTCCGCAGAGTTCTCCCGGCTCTGATGCTGTGTCCCGTCGGTGAATCGAGGAACTGAATCGTTCCTCAGCAACGTTGCGAGGATTGGCATGTGTAATCACGGGGCCGTGTTTCACGACGGATGGAGTGAGTAACCTACAAGTCGCCCGGGGAGGCAGAAACAAGGCATGGATGTGTCGACGGCAGTCATTCCCGCGGCGGGGTTCGGGACGCGATTTCTGCCCGTGACGAAAGCCCAACCGAAGGAGATGATGCCCGTCCTGGATCAGCCGACCATCCAGTACGTGGTCGAGGAGGCAGTTGCGGCCGGACTCGAGGACATCCTCATCATCACCGGCCGGGGGAAGCAAGCCATCGAACGCCACTTCGACAAATCCTACGAACTCGAGGAGGAGCTCAAAGCCGCGGGGAAAACGGAGCGGTTGGAACGTGTTCGGGAAATTGCCGACCTCGCGGATATCCACTACGTGCGCCAGAAGGAACGCGATGGCCTGGGCGATGCTGTCTTGTATGCGAAAAAGCACGTGGGCGACGAACCGTTCGCGTTGCTGCTGGGGGACACGATTATCGAGAACGGGACGCCCTGTACGGCGACATTACTGGACTATGCGGCGCAGTACGAGTCGTCGGTTCTCTCCCTCGAACGGGTTCCCTGGGCCGACGTCTCGAAATACGGCGTCGCGGACCTCGGGACTCGGGGGGATAACGAGCCGTGTTTCCCCGTCGAGGATTTCGTGGAAAAGCCCGCCCGGGAGGCGGCGCCCTCGAACCTCGCGATTACCGGTCGCTACGTCTTCACTGCGGAGATATTCGATCGGTTAGCGGAGATCGAGCCCGGTGTGGGTGGGGAGGTACAGTTGACCGACGCTATCCGGGAGCTCGACAGTGTTCGGGGCGTGGAACTCGACGGTGATCGCTACGACATCGGGAACATCCCGAGCTGGCTGCAGGCGAACATCGAGATGGCCCTGCACCACGACACTGGCGCGATGAACGAGGCGGTCGACGCCCTTATCCAGGAGTATGCACGATGAGTCGGATTCTCGTCACTGGCGGTGCGGGCTTTCTCGGATCGTTCCTCTGTGAGCAGTTGCTTGCGGACGGCCACGAGGTGATCGCAATGGACAACCAGGTCTCGGGCCGGACGGAGAACCTCGAGGAGATCTTCTATCACGAGCGGTTCTCCTACTTCGAGCACGACGTCACCGAGTTCATCCACGTCAACGGCGACTTGGACTGGGTCTGTCATCTGGCGAGTCTGGCCTCGCCCGTGTTCTATCGGGAGAACCCGATCAAGACGCTGAAGGTTGGGGCGCTGGGGACCCACAAGACGTTGGGGTTGGCGAAGGCGAAGGACGCGTCGTATCTTTTCACATCCACAAGTGAGGTGTATGGGGATCCCGAGGTGAATCCCCAGCCTGAGGATTACCGGGGGAACGTGGATCCGTACGGGCCGCGGTCGTGTTACGACGAGTCGAAGCGGTACGGTGAGTCGATCGTTCGGGCTTATAGGGACAAGCACGACCTGGACGTACGGGTGGCGCGGATTTTTAACACGTACGGGCCCCGGATGCGGCTGGACGACGGGCGGGTCATTCCGAACTTCATGAAGCAAGCGTTGACGGGGGAGGATCTGACGGTGTATGGGGATGGGTCACAGACGCGGAGTTTTTGTTACGTGTCGGATATGATCGATGGGTTGGTGGCGTTGATGAACAGTGAGGTCGACACGCCGG
>CAZAYR010000074.1:7685-12777 GCA_964489365.1 uncultured Salinarchaeum sp. | reverse complement strand
CGATGTCGTCGCCGGCGGTGATCGTCGCCGTCGGTGCCGGCTCGATCTCCACCTCCTCGACGTTCGCGCTGTCCGGCACGACGGTCACCGTCGCAGTGCTCGAGGCCGTTGGATTGAGCGTGATCGAGGCAGCGACCGGGTACGTGCCCGCGCCCGTCTCGTTGAACACGCCAGTATCGCTAGCGTTCTCCCACACGAACGCGGTGTCATTGTCCTCGAGCAGGTTACCGTACGAGTCGTACGCGGTCGCGTTGAAGTCGATGGTGTCCCCGGCGGTCAGCGAGAGGTTCCCGCTCGGTTCGAGCTCGACCATCGCGAGCAAGCTGGCGTTGGCCTCCACCGTCACGGTAGTCGCCTCGGAGGATATTCCCCCCAGGCTCGCCGTCACATCGTAATCGCCGGCGTCCGTTTCGTTGAAGAGCCCCGCGCCGCCGATGGATCCACCGTCGGTGGCGTCCCACGTGAACGCGCCGTCATCGTCCTCGATGACGTTGTCGAACGCGTCGTAGGCGGTCGCGTTGAATCCGAGCGTGTCCCCGGCGGTGATCGTCTGGTCGTCGGCCGGCTGGAGCTCGATCGTGTCGACGTTCTCGCTATCGGGTTCTACGATGACCGTCGAGGTGTTCGAGGCCGTCGGGTTCACCGTGTACGAGGCGGTGACGTTGTACGTGCCCGCCGTGGTCTCGTTGAAGACCCCGACATCCGTGATCGCGCCCCCTTCCGCATCCCAGTCGAAGGCATCGTCGTCATCCTCGATCAGGTTGCCATACGTGTCAAAGGCGACCGCGTCGAAGTCGACCTCCTCACCCGCGGTGATCGTGTCCTGCTCGGGGTCGAGGGTCACGAGGTCGAGGGCGCTCGCGTTCGCCTCGACCGTCACAGTGGTCGCCTCGGAGCTCGTCCCGTTCAGGCTCGCCACGACCCCATAGGCGCCGGCGGACGTCTCGTCGAAGAGGCCCGTCGTATCGATCGAGCCGCCATCGCCGTCCCAATCGAACGCGCTGTCATCGTCCTCGATGACGTTACCATGCGCGTCGAACGCCGTGGCGTTGAAGTCGATCGACTGGCCCGCCTCGATCGTCTGATCGGTGGCGGGCTGGAGCTCGATGGAATCGATGTCGCCGCTATCTGGTTCCACGGTAACCGTCGAGGTGTTCGAGACGGTCGGGTTCACCGTGTACGAGGCGGTCACCAGGTACGTCCCGGCCGAAGTCTGGTCGAACGTCCCGGTCGTGGAGGCGTTGTCCCAGTCGAAGGCCGTGTCGTCGTCCTCGATGAGGTTGCCGTAGACGTCGAAGGCCGACGCGTCGAGGTCGACCTCATCGCCCGCGGTAATCGTCGCCTCTTCCGGATCGAGCGTGAGGCGGTCGAGTTCCGCCCCGTTCGCCACGACCTCGATCGAAGCGTCGCCCGAGAGCCCCTCGAAGGTGGCCGTGACGGTGTAATCGTCGGCGGTCGTTTCGTTGAACGTCCCCTCGTTCGCGCCCGACCAGGAGAAGTCCGCGTTGTCGCTGGTGACCACGTTGTCCCACGCGTCGTAGGCGGTCGCATTCAGGTCGAGTTCGACCCCGGCGGGATGGCCCGTGACGGTTTCGGGCTCGATCTCGACTCGGTCCAGCGCGTCCTCGTTGGGGACGACCGTGAGGGTGACCGTCGCGGAGGCGGTCGGATTGACGGTATAACTCGCGGTGACGTTGTGGTCGCCCGTCGAGGTTTCGTTGAAGACCCCTTCGTTACTCGCGCCCGTCCAATCGAATTCCGTGTTGTCGCTCGTGATAGTGTTGTTATACGCGTCGTACGCGGTGGCGTTGAACTGGAGCTCCTCACCGGCGGGATGGTCGGTCACCTCGTCGGGGATCAGTTCGACCCGGGAAAGCTCGCTCGGGTTGGCCTCGACGGTCACGGTGGTCGCGTTCGAGTCAACCCCGTTCCATGAGGCCATGACCGCGTAATCGCCAGAATCGGTCTCGTTGAACGTCCCGGCGTCGCTGATATCGCCCGCGCCAGCGTCCCACGAGAACTGGCTATCGTTGGTGGATACGTTCGCGCCATGCTCGTTGATCGCTGTCGCCGAGAATTCGACCGGTTCGCCGGCTTCGGTCGTTTGATCGTCGGCCGGATCGATCGTGACCTCCACGACCTCACCGTCCTCGACCGTCACGTCGGCCATCGCCTCGGCGCCATCGTACGTTGCAGTTACGTTATCCTCACCCGGCGTGTCCGGGGCATCGTAGGAGCCCACCGTGTCGATCTGACCTTCCTCGGCCGACCAGCCGAAGGCCACGTCGTCGTCCTCAATGTCGTTTCCGTACTCATCGTACGCCGTTGCGGAGAAGTTCTCAGCTCCCTCCTGGCCAGCGGTCACGTTAGTCTCCGTCGGCACGATCTCGATCGATCCGTCCTCGACGGGCCCGGCCGACACCTCGATCGATGTCGTCGGCTCGCCGCCGACATCCTCGCTGGTGGCGGTCAGGGTGTGCTCCTCGTCCGCCGTGGTCAGTTCACCCGCCTCGATCGAAGCCTCGTACTGGCCCCCTTCGTCCAGCGACACTGACGTGGATGTGAAGACCTCCCCGTCGTGCTCGGAGGTAATGGTCAGCTCGTCGATGGCGTACGGGTTCCCGTACTCGTCGGTGACGTTCACTGTGACATCGACCGGATCGCCCGCCGTGATCGACGTCGGCTCGACGCCCTCGATCGCGAGTTCCGCGGAGGAATCGTCGACGAGCACCTCGAACTCGGCCGTCTGTGCGTCATCGTCGACCGTATCCGCATCGAACGTCAGGGCGTACGTGCCGGTCGTTTCGATGACCAGATCGGTGAACGTCGCGTTCCCCTCCGCGTCGGTCGAGATCGGCGTGGTGCCGTCGTCCAGGTCGTATCCGTCCTCCTCGCTGACGGACACGCTCACCCCTTGGATCGGATTGTCGAACGCATCGGTCACCTTCGCCGTGGGTGGCCCCGCGATCGAACTGCCCGCCGTGGTGTCCTCCGGTTGCGTCTCGACCGTAATCGAATCGGGTGCACCAGATTCGACCTTGACCGTCTCTTCGTCATCGCCGACGTCATCCGCCGAAGCCGTCAGGGCGTGTACGCCTGCCGTCGTGAGCTGGTCCGTCGTTATCGTCACCCGACCAGTGTCGTTGAGCGAGAGGGAGTTTGCTTCATCGTACACGAGCCCTGACTTGTTCGACGCGATCTCGACGTTCGAGATGTCATCGAGGGGGTTATCATCGGCGTCGAGGACCTGGAGCGTCACGTCCACGGTCTCGCCAGCCGTCAGTGGGTCCGGATCGACGTCGGTGATCCGAAGGGAGGCGGTCGTGATATCGGCCTCGAACACGATGTCCGGCTGATCGTCCAGCTCAACCCCGTCGGCCGTCACCGTCACGTTCACCGTTTCCGCGTCGGTATCGGTCACCTCGAACTCGTAGGTCCCCGGCGTCGTCGAGTTCTCGCTGATCGAGTCCGAAACTGTCGCCGAACCCGTCACGCTGATCCCGAAGTCGCCGGCGTCCAGGCCCGTTACCACGTTCCCGTTCGCGTCCTCCAGAACGACCGTCACCGTCGAGGCGTCCGTCCCATTGGCGATGTGCGGGGACGTCGCATCCACACTCGACTGGCCAGCGTCCGGTCCACCCGCCTGGAACACGATGTCCGGCTGATCGTTCAGCTCAACCCCGTCGGCCGTCACCGTCACGGTTACCGTCTCCGCGTCGGTGTCGGTGACCCCGAACTCGTAGGTCCCGGAAGTCGACGTCTCAGTTATCGCACTCGCCGTCGCTGAGCCGGTTATAGTGATGGTGAAATCGCTCGCGGAAAGACCCGTAACCTCGTTGCCGTTCGCATCCTCCAGAACGACCGTCACCGTCGAAGCGTCCGTCCCATCGGCCGTGTGCGGGGACGTCGCCGTCACGCTCGACGCCCCAGCGTCCGGGCCGCCCGCTTCGAACAGGATGTCCGGCTGATCGTTCAGCTCAACCCCGTCGGCTGTCACCGTCACGTGCACCGTCTCCGCGTCGGTGTCGGTGACCTCGAACTCGTACGTCCCGGGCGTCGAAGACTCGGTTACCGTACCCGCCGACGCCGCGCCGGTCAGGCTAATGTCGAAATCGCCGTCGGAAAGCCCCGTGACATCGTTGCCGTTCGCATCCTCCAACTGCACCGTCACCGTCGAGGCGTCCGTCCCATCAGCGGTGTGCGGGGACGTCGCATCCACACTCGACTGGCCAGCGTCCGGCCCACCCGCCTCGAACACGATCTCCGGCTCGTCCTGCAGCTCGACACCCTCGGCCGTCACCGTCAACGTCACCGTCTCCGCATCGGTGTCGGTGACCTCAAACTCGTACGTCCCCGGCGTCGACGTCTCAGTAATCGCCCCCGCCGTCGCCGAGCCGGTTACGGTGACGGTGAAATCGCTGGCGGATAGCCCGGTGACATCGTTGCCGTTCGCATCCTCCAGAACGACCGTCACCGTCGAGGCGTCCGTCCCATCCGCGGTGTGCGGGGACGTCGCCGTGACGCTGGATTCGTTCGCGTCAGGGCCAGCCGCCTCGAACTCGATGGTCGGCTGGTCGTCCAGCTCGACGCCCGCAGCCTCAACGGTCACATTTACCGTCTCGGCCACCGTGTCGGTCACCTCGAACTCATACGTCCCGGACGTCGACGTCTCGCTCACGGGACCCGCCGACGCCGCACCCGTCAGGCTGATGTCGAAATCGCCGTCGGACAGGCCCGAAACAGCGTTCCCGTTCGCGTCTTCCAGCTCCACCGTCACTGTCGAGGCGTCCACCCCATCAGCCGTGTGCGGCGACGTTGCCGTCACGCTCGACTGCGCAGCGTCGGGATCGCCTGCAGAGACCTGGAAGGTATCACTTGCAGTCGCCGAGTTCGCGCCGACGGTCACCTCGGCCGTGTAGCTCCCGGCCGTCGTCAACATCCCTGGGTCATCGACTGTCGCCGAGCCATCGGTAAACGAAACGGCCGATGCCGTCCCTGACGCCCCGTCGATGCTCCACGCGACATCGTAGGTCCCCGAGAGAGTGTTGCCGTACCCGTCCTCGAGGTCCGTCATTTCGAGGGTCGGCGACTC
>CAZAYR010000074.1:0-7585 GCA_964489365.1 uncultured Salinarchaeum sp. | reverse complement strand
TCGAGGGTCGGCGACTCGCCCGCCGTGATATTATCGACCGTCAAAATGACGGATGACGGGTTATCCCCGTCCGGCGTGACTTCAAACGATTCCGTGTTGGCGGAGTCATCGCTCGCGACCCCAGCATCGTTCGAATCGATCGTAAACTCCAGTGTGTAGTTCCCTGCCTGCTCGATCACGAGGTCATCGAAGGTCGCGATGCCGTTCGCCCCCGTCGTCGCGGTGGTACTGCCCCCGTCGAAGGAATACCCGCCGACCTCGCTAACGGCAACCGTGACGCCCTGGACCGGGTTCCCGTTCTGGTCCGTGACGTTTGCCGCGGGCGGTCCGTTGATGAGTTGACCTGCGACCGTGTCATCGGGCTGACTCGCAATTTCGACCGACGTCGCCGCTCCCACGGTAACCTCCACCGATTCCGTGGCCGTGTCGTTCTCACTTTCCACCGATACGTTAATCTCGGGGATGTCGGCGAAGGCGGTGGTGTACGAAAACGAACCGTCGTACGTTTCACCGCCATCGAGGGTCACTCCGGGATCCGTTTCTTTATTCTCGCCGTCGACGGCAAACGTGATATCCTGGGTGGCCTCCTCATCGCCCGTGTTCTCGATTTCGTACTGAAGGGTCACCTCATCGCCAGCGATCGTGGAGGATGGAACACTCGTGCTCGTGATTTCGAAGGAGGGCGGGTCCGCGGGCTCGTTGACTACGACGGTATCGGAGGCGGCGTCATCGTTACTACTGACCTCCACATTGATTTGTGGAAGATCGTTTTCATCAGTCTGGTAAGTAAACGTCCCAGAACTGTCCTCGTCTTCACTCAGTGTCAACGAATTGGTCTCAACCTCATTTCCATCCACGCTAAATTCGATATCCTGCGTGTCCGGGACGTTCCCCGTGTTCTCGATATTATAGTCAACTTCCACCTCGTCGCCGGCCGTCACCGAATCGGGGACGCTAGAAATATCTACGTCAAAAAATGCACCTTCGGGTTCCAAAGGTTCGCCATCAACCGTGAGAACAAACGAGTAACTTGGCGAGCCTTGACTCTGGTTCAGCTCATCCCGATTGACCGTTATGCTCCCTTCTTGACGCTCACCTTCTGTCAGCGGAGTGAGCTCCTTGAGCTTCCCGTCATGCTTGTGTCCTCCGGGATCGGATTCGTCGCCCCCATTATGGATGGCCCATATCGCGATGTTGGAAGCGTTGTCAGAACCATCCCCAATATTCTGATACCAGTATTCGAACTCCTGGCTCTGTGAGTTTCCCTGCCACTCTTCTGGTGTAACATCACCGATATATCGGGGCTCGCCGTTATCGGCGCCCACCGCCCCCGGCCCCACCCCAACCGCAAACACCGACATGATCATTAGCATCGCCAGGACGACGGCGCGGAGTTGTGTTGGGGATCCCATGGTGTGCTGGAAGTCAGCCAGTCCATTTAGGCATAAATAATTTATGTAATGACGGTCCCGGATTAAGGACAGTCCCTAACTACATAGGGAAGAAATCTGCGCTTGAAGATCGAGTCGTACGAAGCCAGGTCGACACCAGACAACACCATACGAGACGGGGAGTGCGAGACGAGCTTTCAACAGAGTTACTATCATATCCCAAAGAGTTCCGTATGACATCCGGCGGACGAACGGCATATTCCATCGACGTAAAGGATACGTATACCCCGCCAGACACAGGTGGATCGTATCACAAATCCGACTACACCGCCATTCAAGCTCGGCTTTCGCCCCGTCCAGACCCCGATCCGGTCGAATGTTTCCCGACTTGCGCCCACCCCGATGATTCGACGGTGGGGACTGTCCACATATCGCTCGGTTCCGTCAATTCTCCCCCGGTGACGCCGTGAGACTCCTCGCGCGCGCCCGTTTCAATCATTCAGATCGACGGATCAAGGGACCCGTTCCGGGTGGAGCGCTCCGGCGATCACGAACGGACGCCTTCCAACCACCATGCCTCGAGGTGAATCTGAGCGCTCGGCGTCAGCTTCGCCAACGAATTAACCATGCGCCGGGCAGGCCCGACTCGACTGTCGAGGTCTTCGAAACGGGTGGACAATGAATCGTCAGGCTCCCGACCGCGATTCCCAACCTCTCGACCGCCGCAACACGATCAAACGCCCGGTACGTGATACGCGAAGGACTGCCGCGTGTCGCCATGGCCTCGAAACTCCCCCTGATCTCTCACGACAGCGGCCATGACCGACGTCGGCGTGCATGTGAGCTCCCAGGACAGCTCCTCCTGTCCCCGGACCCCGATCCCTACTGGAGGATCCATTCGGCGGGCTCACATTGCTTTCGTGCGACCCACCTCGAAGGCCCAACGACCACCACTCGCTGGCTCCGGGCCTTATTCGCGCTCCTCAGGCGCATTCGAAAACTCCCGACCGGCCCGATCGGCCCCCGGCGGGCGGCGACGTACTCGACATGGTGATTGACGGGAGTCGTCCGGATCGACGCCCTCGGCCCGGTCGACCCGCCCCGGACACTCCTCGAGCGTCGTGGCCCCCTCGTTAGATACGGCTTCGCGTCTCGGCGGGGCCGACCGGACCGGCCCGCATCTTTCGGCGAGCACCGCAGGTCGTCACGAAACATTTGCATACACCTCCGGTCGCCGACCAACTCGTCAGACCTCCGTCCGGATCATCCGGTCGAAGGCGACGGTCACCGATTCGGTCGCGACGTCGCCGTCGGCACTCGCGTCCAGCTCCGGCGGGGAATACGACTTGACCCAGGCCCCCGCGAACTCCCAGCGGATCTGTGGCTCGCCCGTCTCGCCAAGCAACACCACCGACAGCTCCTTGCGGCCGGCATCGGCGTCCCCCCGGCGGACGGCCATGTGCCAGTCGTGGAGACGCGTATCGCCGGGTTTGACCCCGCGTTCCATCTCGAGGTCGTCGAAACTCGTCTGGCCCCAGATCTGGCGCTCGGCGTCCGCGTCATCGCCTTCCCGATACGTCTCCGTCGCCGTCCGACCCGCCGGGAGCTTGATCCGTTTCCAGCCCGAGAGCGTCTCGCCGGCGATCTCCGCGGCAAACCGGGCCCGTCCCAGTTCGTCCGGCCCGCGCCGATAGCCATCCCCGTCGTCCCCGTCCCAGGGGAACAGCGCCTCGTTCGTCGAGTCGGCCGCGTTCGCCGACGAGGCGAGCCCGAGCAGGGCCAACATGCCGGTCAGTTTCATCGTCGCCCGTCGTCCGAGTGTAGGTGTCATTGTGGGTGCCTCCGTCCGGCATGCCGGGCCGCCGGACGGCCCGCCATCCCGAACTCTTCGCCTAACGATAGGGTAAGTGGATAATAAGTTTGGTCGTGCTTCACATTCCCCACGAGTGACCGGCAGCCGGCGCGCAACCGAAAGGATGATCGCGGATTGCCCCTTATAAGGGGTATTCCGAGTCCGGCGACCGGCTCAGGGACCAGCAATGCCACCACGTAAGCGCACACACGACGACGACCGCACGACCGCCGCGACCTCGGGCACCCGACGCCGATTCGTCGGCGCCGTCGGGACCCTCGCCGCCCTCTCGCTGGCGGGCTGTCTCGGCGATGGGGGTACCGATGGCGACGACTCGACCAGCGACGACGACGATGATCCCGGCGACGACGGGACCGATGACGGTGACGACAGCACGGGCGACGACACCGACGACGACGGGACGGGAGACGACGGAACCGACGACGATGGTTCGACGGACGGCGACACCGACGACGGGTCGGGCGATGACGGCGATGCGGGCCAGCCGACATTTTGGGATCATATCACCTTCGAGGAGGCGTACGTCTTCGAGGTGTCCACCGGTGACGACCGTCCGCCGATGTCCGGCCGATTCGACGGCGAGCACATGTACTGGCGCGCCGAGCAGGACGGCCAGGTCATGGAGCTGTACCTCATCGAGGAGGACCTGTACTTGGTCGAGAACGGGGAGGACTGCATCATCATGTCCCCCGACGAGGACAACCCCGCGCCGGAGCCGCCCGACGAGACCGATCCCGAGGCGGGCCTCTCCGAGCAGGCCAGCGTCGAGCGCGTCGGCACCGACACGATCGACGGGGATGCCGTCGTCGTCTACGAGCTCACCGCGGAGGAACGCGACGAGACCGCGACCTGGTACCTCCTCGAGGACTCGGGCCGGCCCCGGCGCCTCGAGGCGGAGGAGGTCACCATCGACTGGACCTACCAGGATGTCCCGCCGGTCGAGGCGCCCGACATCGAGTGCGAGGAACTCCCCTTCTGAATGGACGGGGGCGCCGCACGCGTGCGTGTGCAATTAGGCAGTGTCCCAAACGTACGTCATTCCCCTGACCGGGCAGCACGCCGATATATCAACCCACGCACGGGAACCGGTTTCCGACTGACGGCGGGTTGCCGGCCCGGGGAGAGCCGTCGCCGACCCGTCCCCGAGCCCGGATCCCTGGTCTTGGCGATGCTCCGGGCGGAAAACCGGCGCGATAAAACGACGCGAAACGAGCCCCCGGATTATGGTCGATCGGGCCGTACACTTGGGCCACATGCGCGTCGGTGGCCTCCTCGCGCTGTTCGATCGTGACCGATCCCGGGAGGTATACGAATGTCGCCGATGTGGTACGTCCTTCGAGGAGCACCCGGAGGAGTGTCCCCACTGCGAGGCGGGTTCGATCGCCCGCTACGAGCTGGGGTAACGTCCCGGCGGGCGGCTCAGATCTCCGGGCTCGGCTCCTCGGCCTCGAACCCGGTCGCGGACGCCCCGGTGGCATCGTCGAACCCGTCGGCCAGCAGCGTGATCGCGACGACCGTCGCGTAGAACATCACGAACGCGCCGGCGAATGCGCCGAGCAGCGGAATCGTCGCCAGGATGCTGTTGACGATCCCCGCACCGATGAGCACGCCCGCGGCGATCAGCCAGGGGATCGCGTAGTTGGCATCGAGGACGACCGACGAGAGCGTGGAGATGTCAAAGCCCGCGGCGAGCTCGTCCTCCCGGGCGAAGTTGACCAGCGCCGCCCCGGCCACGTAGCCGAACACCAGCGCGAGGACCAGCGTCAGGAACAACCCGGCGAGCAGGCCGCCGAAGCCGGCCGCCGCGCCGAACTGGCTGCCGGTCAGGAACGCCAGGATCGCCCCGCCGACGGTGACCGTCCCGACGATCGCGGGGACGAGCATGTAGACGAACCCGATGACGGTCGCCTGGACGCCGTCGATCAGCAGGTCCTCCCAGTCCTCGAAGGCCGGGGGCTCGGGTGCGCCGTCGGTCGCCGCCCGGATCACGCCCACGAGGTAGCCGTTGATGAGCACGATCGGGACGAGGAGGAAGCCCAGGAAGGTCAGGACGCCGCCGATGGCGACGGTAATGAGCCAGTCCTCGTCCTCCATGGGGTACGTCAACGCGTCTTCGAGGTCTCGCATACCGCCCCCAATGCGTTCACCGGACATATCAGTTGCTGCGGTTCCCCGCCCTTGGGACGGGGTCTAATCCGCAAAGAGCCTTTGACGGCGGCAGATCTTCGCTTCCCTCCAACCGGTGTCGAGTGACGAACCAACGGGATGATCCGGATACGGGGCGGTCCCGGAGCTCGATCGCGTTCCGACTTAGGGGACGAATCCCCCGGCCGCGGGAGCGCCTCGTTGCCCGCCGAACCAATAATCGCACGACAATGTTCGGGATACTCAATTTTTAAATTATCGAAGAGATACGCCTACACATCCATGCCCGATAGCCACAGTCGGCGTGCATCGACGAACGCTGCCGCGAGCGACCCCGCGATGGACCGCCGGACGATGCTGAAGGCGGCCGGCACCGGCGCGATGGCGGCGGCCGGGATCTGCGCCACCACCCCTGCGGGGGCCAAGCAGGTGTTCCTGGCGGTGGACGCGAGCGTCCCCGACGACCACGACTCGATCCAGGCGGCCGTCGATGCCGTCGATCCGGGCGGGACGGTCGTGGTATCGGCCGACCGGACCGGCGAAACGGTCGAGCTCGGCAAGGCCGTGTCGGTCCTCGGAGACGCGGCCCAGGGATCCGCGTCGACCGAACCGGGGGCGCCCGATGGCAGCCCGATCCTGGACGGCGGCGGGATCGACCAGCCGGCGTTCACCCTGACGGACGGGGTGTCGTCGGTCACCGTCCGCGGGTTCGACCTCACGGGATACCGGGAGGCGATTCGGGCGAACGGCTCGACCGAGGATGTGACCGTCCGGGACGTGACGAGCACGAACCCCCAAACCGGCTTCCTGATCGGGGGTGATCCGAGCGCCCCCGATACGACACACCTCCATACCAGGTGGACGATCGAACACAACGACATCCGCTCCCCGAGTGCGAGTGGCCTCCAGGCGTTCAACCTCCAGCAAACGACCATCCAGGCGAACCGCGTGACGACAGCCGACGGCGCGACTCCCGCCTACGGCATTAGCGTGTACACGGACGGGGATGCCGTCTCGGACCTCTCCATCACAGGCAACGACATCGACGGGAACTTTGGCGGTGCCGCCATCGGCTGCCTCGGCCCGCTCTCCCCGTCGGGAACGGGGACCTTGTCCGAGATCGAGATCGCGGACAACGCCATTATCGCGACAACCGCATATCACGTCCTCGTGTCCACCAGCGGCGATGGCACGGTGAGCAACCTCACCATCGCCGACAACGAGCTTCGCGGCGACACCACCGAAGGGATCAGGCTGTTCGTCACCCACCAGGGCAGCATGTCCGACGTCGAGATCCGGGACAATTCCCTCGTCGGGATCGCGGATGCGGGCCCCGCAATCCATGCCAGGACGATCGAGGAGACCAGCATCGACTCGATCACGATCGTCGGTAACGAGATCCGGGAGAACGAGCGCGGCATCTCCATCGAGAATCAGGACCAATCGACGGCCGACGACATCCTCATCGAGGACAGCGACATCGTGGATAACACCGAGGCGGGCATCCTCGTCGACGCCAACCCCACCGGTGAACGCGTGATCGTGCTCCAGAACACCATCGCCGAGGATGTCGGCGGGAACGAACAGACGTTCGGGATTCGGAACGACGGGCCCGGCGATGTCACCGCCGTAAACAACTGGTGGGGGAGCATGACCGGACCCCAACATATGTTCAACCTGTCAGGCACCGGGGCACGCGTGAGCGATGGCGTCACGTTCTCCCCCTGGATCGGGCAGGATTACATCGACGATGATCTCGAGGTTCAGACCACGGGGCTCCTGAACGCGATCGACGACTGGCGGGGCGGCGTCATCGACACGACCGTGCTGCTGACCGCGATCGATCACTGGCGAAGCGGCGATCCGGTCGCGTAGGCGAACCGGATCGACCCCTGTTCTTACACTCTCGACCCACCCGAGAGTGGCCCGATCGGTTACGTTTGCATCGGGTGTTCGAGCAACCGGGCGCCACAGTCGCGACACGCCGCGATGACGACCTGCCGGGAGCGACAACAGGACTCGACGACATCCTGGGCGAGCTCGACCTCGCCGTCGCAGCTGGGACACCGATCGACGAACACCCGGACGCCCGTCGCGAGCTCGCCGCGCTTGAGCCGGCCGTGGTCCTCCCAGCCCTCGATCCACTCGGGCAGCTCGCCGGCGGTCGCGACGTCCG
>CAZAYR010000073.1:0-12822 GCA_964489365.1 uncultured Salinarchaeum sp. | reverse complement strand
TTTGAAGGCCAGCAGGTACACCCCCGCGGCGTACTCGGCGTCCTCGGCCGTCCCGATCACCTGCAACGGGGGCCGGAGCGCCGAGGGGTAATGATGGGTCAGCCCGGTCAGCAAGGCGTCCGCATCCCCGCAGGCCACCATGACCGAGCCCAGGTAGTTCCGGTTGCGCGCGATGAGCTCTGCGGCTTCGCTCCGGGTGATCCCCTTTCGGCGCCGTTCGTGGTAGAGGTACTCCGCGTACGCCTCGTGCCCGTCCGCGTTCGGATCGACGATCTCCGGCGAGAACTCGAGGCCGATGCGCTCGATCGTGGTCGCGATCTCGTCGGAATCGCCGAGCAACACCGGCTCGGCGATCCCTTCCTCGATGAGCTGGTAGGCCGCACGGATGATTTTCTCGTTGTCACCCTCAGAAAGCACGACCCGGCCGGGATCGGTTTTGGCTTTGTTCAGGATGACGCGCATCATCTCACGGCCCTTCCCGAGCCGTGCCTCCAGTTGCTCCTCGTAGGTCTCGAGGTCGATCTCCGCCCGGGCGGCCCCGCTCGCAATCGCCGCGTGGGCGACGGCGGGCGCCACCGTGAACAACACCCGCGAGTCCATCGGCTTCGGAATGATGTACTCCGGGCCGAACTGGAGGGGCTCGTCGTCGTAGGCTTTGCGGACCGCGTCTGGGACGTCCCGTTTGGCCAGCGAGGCCAGCGCCTCGGCGGCGGCCACCTTCATTTGTTCGTTGATCTCGCTGGCCCGGACGTCGAGGGCGCCCCGGAAGATGAACGGGAACCCGAGGACGTTGTTGACTTGGTTGGGGTAATCCGACCGGCCGGTCGCCATGATCACCGTATCGTCACGCGCGTACTTTGCCTCCTCGTAGCCGATCTCGGGATCCGGATTGGCCATCGCGAAGATGATCGGATCGGCCGCCATCGACCGCACCATCTCCGGATCGACGAGGCCCCCGACCGACAGGCCCACCAGGACGTCCGTGCCTTCCATGGCGTCGGCGAGATCCCCCGGCGGGCTGTCCCGCGCGAACGCCCGTTTGTAGCGGTTGACCTCGTCCGCCCGCTCGCGCGTGATGATCCCGTCCGAATCGAGCATCGTGATCCGGTCGCGATCCACGCCGAGGCTGTCGAAAAAACGCGCCGTCGCGATCGCGCTGGCGCCGGCACCCGAAAACACGACATCGAGCTCCGAGAGCGGCTTGTCTACGAGCTCGGCGGCATTCAGGAGTGCCGCCCCGCTGATGATGGCGGTCCCGTGCTGGTCGTCATGAAAGACCGGGATATCGAGTCGATCGGAGAGGGTCTCCTCGATCGTGAAACACTCCGGGGCCCGGATGTCCTCGAGGTTGATCCCCCCGAAGGTCGGCGCCATCGCGGCCGTCGCCTCGATGAACGCCTCCGGCTCGGTGACGTCGAGTTCGATATCGAAGACGTCGATGTCCGCGAAGCGCTTGAACAACACCCCCTTGCCCTCCATCACGGGCTTCGAGGCCCTGGCGCCGATATTCCCGAGCCCGAGGACGGCGGTCCCGTTCGAGACGACCCCGACCAGGTTGCCTTTCATCGTGTAGGTGTACACCTCGTCGGGATCCTCGTCGATGACCCGACACGGGGCGGCGACTCCGGGCGAATACGCGAGGCTCAGATCGCGCTGGGTGTTCGTCGATTTCGTCGTCGCGATCTCGAGCTTCCCGGGGGGCGGACTCCGGTGGTATTCCAAGGAATCCTCCTCGAGGGTCATGCCGGAGGCTGCCCCGGCCCCGCAAAAAAGGTATCGTAGGGGTCAAAGCGGACGGGCCCGGCGACCCGCTATACGACCTCGATCGATCCGATCATGCCCCGGTTGACGTGGGGGACGCAGACGTACACGTACCTCCCGGCCCGGTCGAGGCGTTCGGAGAACGTCTCACCCTGGGCCACGTACGAAGAGAACGGCGACGCGTCGGGGTCGAAGCTGGCGAACGGATTCGCACCGTCGGGCAGCTGGATCGTCGAGCTGTCCTCCGGCCGGCAGGAAACGTTGTGTCCGCTGCTGGCGAATCCCCACTCGACCGTCTCGCCGGGCGACACGGTGAGCTGCGGAGGGTCGAACCGATCATCCCCATCCGGACCCGCCACGATGTCGGCTTCGGGGAACGTGGGGGCGGTGAGACACCCACACAGTCCGACCACGCCCGCACAGACCGCCAGGACATCCCGTCGACGGCAGCGATCGCTCGGATTACGACGCGGCATCCGAGGCCGACTCAGCCTGGTCGAATAGCAAGCGGGCGCGGAACATGGCTACCCCGATCACGAGGTTCGCGGCGGCATGGCCAGCATCAAGGACCACTTCGGCCCAGGGCACCGCGCCCAGCAACCCGCCGCCCAACACGAGCACGAGGAACGGGATGGCGGGGAGAAGCAAGAGCAGCCCCAACCATGTGGGGATCCCGTCCGCGAGCACCCCACCGACACCGATGGTGAGAAACGCGAGCGGCGTCACGAGGAACAGAGCGAAAAACGCAACGAGGGGGAGTACTACCTCGGCATCCGGCAACACCCCCGCCGTGTGCCCGAGGCCGATCGCGGCAACCACGGACCAGCCAGCGGCCGTCACCACCGCCAAGGCAGCTCCCGCCCGCACCAGACGGGTCCGTTCCCGGCCGATCGCCCGGACGGCAAAGAGAAACGCGACGGCCGAGATGGCGAAGCCCGCCGGCCCGAGGACGTCCCGCGCGGCGGGATAAGCCGACTCCCCATACGTTTCCAAGCCCGTGTTCATCGCGAACAGGACGAGGAGTCCACCGGCGATCAGGAACAGGACTCGACTGCGGGCCCGAGACCGTCGCAGGGCCAGATCATCCGTGTTCATAGGGCACCGAGCCTCCGCGCGGAAAGGCGTTCATGGTCGATACGGCGTTCCGGGCAGGTGGTGGTCGAGGGCATGATGTCTCTCGCCGTCGAGCTCGGGGCACGGGCGAATCCGTCCCCTTCGACGGACAGGATGACCCTGGTGGAGTACGCCAATAAGTATAATTTGTATGACAGTACAAAAACGCAGTTGACACGTTTACCGATCGACAGCCACCACGTTGACCCCCGCATCGAACGTAACCGTGCACTCCTCGCTATCACACGATGCGGTGACATCGACCCGCGGGGGCTCGGTGGACGCCACGACCATGTCGTGAGCGTCCATCAGTGCGAACACCTCCTTCGCGCCAGCGTAGTCGTCCGCGCTCACGCGGGTCGAGATCCCGTGGGCATCGTAAAAGCCGACGATGGCCGGGTGAAAGAGCGCAAGTTCCTTCGGCGACGACGTACAGTGGTCCTTGCAGAACCGACAGCGAAACTGGGCCCAGGCGGGCATAACGGCGCCGCATCGCTCACAGACTCCTTCCGGATCGTGGTCCCCACAACACGTGAGCGTCGCCTCGACCGGGCCGGCACAGGTCGGACACACGCCGTCGAAGAACGTCGACACTTGCCCTCGGGCGGACACCCAGCTGGCCGCCCGAATCCCCGATGGCGATCGATCGATCAGGCCGGCCGGCGGGACGGGCGTGGCACTGATCAAACCGGGGTCAGTCTCCCCGGGGAGCGATCCCCCACAGGACGTGCATGCCCAGACGACGAGGCCGTCCTCGTAACTGACCTCGGTCGGTGCCGCACAGAACGGGCACTGCTGGTCGATCCGGCCCGGTGGATGTTCGATGTCCCCCGTCGCCGCCCCCGCGACGATGGTCCTGACGAGCTGGCGACCCGGACCGGTCAGCGCGTACCCCCCTTGCTCGGGGGCATGGTCGACGAACGCGCCCTCGAGCTTGCTCAAATGATACCGCAGGTTGCCGGGGTCATCGTAGTCTACCCCTGAAAAAATCCGCGAGAACGGCACTGGCCCCTGCTCCTCGCCTGGCGGGGTACTCACCCGCCATAGCGTGAGGAGGACCTCCATCCGGGTCTCGTTGCCCAGCAACTCGAAGGCCTCGGTCGCGCGGCCCGCGAGTTCTTCCGGGTCGACGTGGATCCGGCGATCCGCGTGGACAAACTCCGACATGGGAGTCAGTCCGCCAGCATATCCCCGGTGGCCGGATCGGGCACGAGGGTAGCGCTGCTCCGCATCAACACCCCGCCGATCGCTACATGGGTGAGCGATTGGGCCGTACCGACGAGGAACGCCCCGATTGCGGCATCCCCGACGAGTCCGATCCCAAAGAGGAGGAGGACGATCAGCCCCGCGGGAGCCAGGAGGAGGATTCCCACGCCCCGCGAGGGGACCTCTGCCCGAAAGGCCGCGATGCCGAACACCGAGTACGTGGCAATCATGGCCCCGTAGAATCCGAGATAGGCCACGCCGGGCAGAAACTCGGCAGCCGGGTCAAGCACCCCCGCCCACACGCCCACCGCCCACGTCGCGAACACGAACCAGCCCAGCGCGAGCACGGAGCCGGTGACCCGTCCGATCGCCGTGAGGACGGGGTGCTCGCGCACCAGCGATCCGGAAAACACGAGCAGTCCGATGGTCGCGAGCAAGTACCCGAACGGCCCAAACACATCAGGCGGCGTCGCGCTGACCGTGAACGCTTCGACACCCCGGATGGCCGCATGGACGGCGACGAGGCCACCGGCGGCGAGGAACAGCCCGGGCAGCACGCGGTCGGGTTTGGCGTTGCGCGTTCCCATAGACCGGACATGGTGTGCCCGGCCGATAATGGTTCGGGGCCATCAGGCGGTATCCGTCCGTACAACACACCACTTAGATCGGACCCTCAGTGCCGATCGCCGCCGATGCGATACGTCGGCCCGCCCGCCTCGTCTTCGACGTCGACGCCCAACGCGGCGAGATCCTCACGGATCTGGTCGGCTCGCTCGTACCGACCGGCGTCCCGCTCGGCTTCCCGGATGTCGAGCACCAGCTCGATCACCTCATCGGCCAACGCGACCTCCGATGCGGGCGCCGTCCCAAAGGTGAGCCCGAACACGGAGCCGCCGAACGTCTCGAACACGTCGATGGCTCGCTTGAGGGCTTGGTAGTCGTAGGTGTCCCGTTCGCCGACGTGCCCGTTGACCGCCGTCGCAAGCTCCAACAGCGCAGCCATCGCCTCCCGGCTGTTGAAATCGTCGTTCATCGCGGCGGTAAACCGCTCCGGGCACGCATCGAGAACGTTACGGAGACCCTCGTCGGTCGCGTGGGTCGCCGCGTCCACACTATCTGCCGCCTCGACCGCTCGTTCGTATGCTTCACGGAGTCGTGTCCACCGCTCCTCGGCCTCGGCAAGCGCCTCCTCGTCGATGGCTTGATCCGCACTGTAGACCGACGACAGGAAGAACGTCCGAATCACATCAGTCCCGTACTCCGCGACCGCATCGCGGACGCGGAAGAAGTTCTGGAGGCTCGAGGACATCTTCTCGCCACCCGTCTCGAGCAATCCCGTATGGAGCCAGTACCGGGAGAAGTCCCCGTCGGTCGCCGCGACGGCCTGCGCGATCTCGTTTTCGTTATGCGGGAACACCAGGTCCCGACCGGCGACGTGGATGTCGAACGTCTCGTCGAGGTGGTGTGTGGCCATGGCGGAGCATTCAATGTGCCAACCCGGTCGTCCGCGTCCCCACGGCGACTCGAAGGTGAGCGCCTCCTCGGCGGCGGCCGACGGGGCGACGGACGCGTCCTCGTGTTGATGCTCTCCGATGTCCTCGGCGGAGACGCCATCGGCCTTCCAGAGCGCGAAATCCTGGGGATTGCGCTTCTCGGAGAGTTCGCCGTCCTCCTGGGGCTCGATCTCGTCGAGGCGCTGGTTCGAGAGCCGGCCATAGTCGGGAAAGCCCTCGACATCGAAGTACACCGACCCCCCCGCCTCGTAGGCGTACCCGCGGTCGATCAACCGTTCGACCATCCCGAGGATCTGTTCGACGTGCTCGGTGACCCGGGGATGGACGTCGGCCCGTTTGAGGTTGAGCCGTCGCATGTCGCCGATGACCCGGGCGATATACGTCCGGGCGACGGCCGCCTCATCGTCGCCGTCCTGGCCGACCCGCGCGACGATCTTCTCGTTAACGTCCGTGAAGTTCTCCACGTGTCTGACCGTATACCCGAGGTGCTCGAGCCACCGGTGGATCAGGTCGGTATGGACCCACGAGCGGGCGTGGCCGAGGTGGGCGTCATCGGAGACGGTCAGCCCACAGTAATATAGCGTGACCTCGTCGTCCTCCAGCGGCTCGAACACCTCCTCCTCGTCGGTGAGGGTGTTCGAGACGGTCAGCGGCATACGCCGCTCCTTGCCCGAGAACGCGCTTCAATGCGTCGAACCGGGGACGTCACCCTCCAGCGAACGAATCGCCGTGGCGACATCCGCCCGCTCGACCACGACGACAAGCCGGTCGTCCTGCCACCCGGCGGCGATGGGGTCGATCACGGCCGTCGCCAGTCGGCCGAGGCTCGCCGCGACCGGCCGGGCCCCGAACGTCCCTTCCGCGATCACGGCCGTCAGATCCCCGGCGCCAGGGGCGATGTGGGTCCCATCGACCGAAAGCATGGCCTCACCGGGATCCTCGACCGTCCCGACGCCGCGTTCGACCCGGACACGATCGGGGACCGACGCTCGCTCGAAGGGCGGGAGCTCGTCGGCCAGCCGGCGGAGGGCCGCGGCGCCCGCCGCCTCGTCCTCGAGTTCCAGAAACCGGGCGGCCGCGCTGTAGTTGAGCACCCCGGCACGGAGCGCCTCCAACAGGAACGGGTGCGACCGCGCGCCGGCCCGCGCGTCCTCGGCGACACTCATACCGGGCTGGCGCGGCGCCCGGGCCCATAGCTCTGTTTATCCCTACAGGAAGAGGTAGATTCCGGCTACCACCGAGAGCCCGAGGACCGCCGCGAGCGCCCCCCAGACCGGCGCGGTCACCGATCCCACGATGACGGCCGCGACGAGCAACGCGACCAACGAGATCCCGATCAACGCGATCATGCCGACCTCCCCGAGAACGCCCGCCGGGACGGCGGGCTCGGTTGCCTCCCGTTGGGGTTGGGCGAGCGAAGCGTCGACGGTCACCTGATCGTCCGGGTCCGGCTCGACGATCCGTACCTCGATAAACCGCGATTCGGCCCCGTAGCCGGTGCTGACTTTCAGTTTCCCGCGAACCGGCCGACGGCCGTCCCGCAGGGCGACGGGGAGGCGGTAAGCGTTCTCCCGAGGCACGAAGTGGTTCCCCGTTTCCAGCTCGAGGACCTCCTCGAGGTCGTCGTCGAGGTTGAGGTGGACGTGGACCGGCTTGCCCTCGTTCTCGATCTCCAATGCGAACTCGCGATCCGCCACGAACATCTCCGGCACCTCCAGGGCGTTCGGCCGTGGACTGTTGACGTGGATCACGAGGGGGTCGGGCACAGCCGGGGGCACGCTGGCCCACAAGAAAAAGCTTCAGGCGTCGACAGTCTCTCGCATGTCCGGCGGCAACAGGTTCGGGATGCCATCGTCGATGGGATAGGCTTCCCCGCACTCCGAGCAGGTCAGCGTCCCCGCCACGATCTCGTCCTCGTTCCGTTCGTCGACAGTCAGTTCCAGCTCGGCTTTATCCACCGGACAGCAGATGATCTCCATCAACGATTCCTGCATCACCGTACACCTCGTGCGACCATGCCGGTGCCACTGTGGGAGCGCTCAAAAGGGTGACGGGCCCGCCACGAGCTCGACGATGGGATCGAGCTCCCGCATCGCAGCGAGCACGACCCGGTCAACGTCGGCCCGCGCGTGGATCGCCTCGGCGATCGCGCGACCGGCCGCCCGATCGTCCTCGTCGTCGACCATGTTCACCAAGGGCACGAAGGTGGCGTCAGCCGGGACGGCCTTCCGGCCCCCGGCCGGGCTGGTCAGGACCTCGGCGACGACGGCTGGGGTGATGCGGTCCCCGATCGCGATATCGGCGAGCGCCGCCACCCGTTCGGGCCGGTGGACCAGCCCCTCATCGAGGGGTGCGCCGAGCACGTGTGCGCTCACGACCGCGATGACCGTGCTGGCCGTCCGGGGGATCCGGGGTTCGTCCTCGTCGGGCGCCTTGAATCGACGCATGCGTGCCCCATCCGCTTTGACGAGGAACACGGGGCCATCCGGCGATGCCATCGCGTCGACCGTCGCCGGGTCGTACCCGCGATAGCGATCGTCCCCCTCGCGTTCGGGGGCGAGCCCGACCGGCCAGGCGTCGACGTCAGCGAGCGCCGATGCCGGCTCGGTCGTCACGCGTACGTCCCTGACGTGTTCGTCGAAGATGGGAATCCGGACCGTCGCGGTGACGACCGCCCGGTCGAGCCGCTCCGCGAGGGCGTACATGGTCGTTTTCTTCCCGCCCGCCCCCACGAGACAGCAGATGCCCTGATCGGCGTGCAACGCAGAAACCGGGTCCATGCGACCGATCAGTCGGCGTCGGCGGGCTGAGCGACGGTCTCGACTTCCGCGGCGCAGGCCTTGTACTCCGGAATCTTCGCGAGCGGGTCCATCACGTTGTTCGTCAGAACGTTCCCCGGGGCGTCCGAGAAGTGCGGGGTCGTCCAGATCGAACCCTCCTTGATGTCCTCGGTGACGTTTGCCTCGACGACGATCTCGCCGCGACGAGACCGGATTTTCACATACTCGCCGTCCTCGATCCCACGGGCCTCCGCGTCCGCGGGATGAATGTCGACGAAGTTCTCCGGCGTCCGGCGCATCAGGATCGGCGAGCGCGTCGTCATGGTGCCGGTGTTGTAGTGTTCCTCCAGCCGGGCGGTGGTGAGGATGAGCGGATACTCCTCGTCGGGCGTCTCCTCGGGCGGCTTGTGCAGGCACCCGCGGATCTTCCCGAGCCCGTTGTCGGTGTCGAAGGAGTCCTCGTAGAGGTACTGGTCCCCGGCATCGCCCGGCTCGAGGCAGGGCCACTGGATCCCCTCCTCCCCGAGGGCGTCGTAGGTGATGCCGTGGTAATCCGGCGTGACCTCCCGGATCTCCTCGAAGACGTCCTGGGGGTCGTCGAATTCGAAGCCTTCCCCGAACAGCCGCGTGCCGATCTCACAGAGAATCTCGAGGTCGTGTCGCGTGTTGCCGGGGACGGTCGTGGCCGGCCGCATCAGCTGGACCCGGCGATCCGTGTTCGTCACGGTCCCGCCCCGCTCGGCCCACGAGGTCGCCGGTAGGATCACGTCGGCGTACTCCGCGGTCTCGGTCATGAAGATGTCCTGGACGGCCAGGAACTCCAGGTCGTTCGCGAAGCGCTCGGCGACCTTGTTCGAATCGGGCTCGCTCATCAGCGGGTTCTCGCCCATGATGAACAGCCCGTGGATGGACTCGCCGATCGCGTTCGAGATCTCGACGTTGGTCAGGCCGGGCTCGGACGGCACCTCGAAGCCCCAGACCTCCTCGGCGATCGCCCGTTCCTCGTCGACGTCCACGTTCTGGTAGCCAGGGAGGACGTTCGGCATCGCGCCCATGTCGCAGGTCCCCTGGACGTTGTTCTGGCCGCGGAGCGGGTTCACACCCGTCCCGGGACGGCCGAGGTTCCCGGTGATGAGCGCGAGGTTGACCTCCTGCTGGACGTTGTCGACGCCACACGAGTGCTGGCTCATGCCCATGCCGGTGAAGATGGCGGCGTTGCCGGCCTGGGCGTAGATCTCCGCGGCCTCCTGGATATCCTCGAGCGGGACGCCGCACGTTGCGGCGGCCTCCTCCATGTCGAAGTCCTCGAGGGTCGCTTTCAGGTGATCGAAGCCTTCGGTGCGCTCCTCGATGAACTCCTCGTCGTACCACTCGTTCTCGAGGATCGTCTTGAGAACGATGTTCAACAGCGGAATGTCCGTCCCGGGTTCGAGCTGCAGGTGCATGTCGACGTCCCGGGTCGTCTTGTTGGCGTGCGGGTCGACCTGGATGACGGTCGTGTCCTCGAGGGCGGCCTGTTTGAAGTAGTTGCTATGGGCGATGGGATGTTGCTCGGAGGGGTTGGCGCCGTGGATCCAATAGACGTCGCCCTCCGCCTCCAGGTCCACCATCGAGTTGGTCATCGCGCCCGCCCCGAGGCTCTCGCGCAGCGTATACACCGTCGAGGCGTGGCACATCCGCGTACAGTTGTCGACGTTGTTGGTCCCGTACCGGCGGGCCAGCTTCTGGATGAGGTAGTTCTCCTCGTTCATCGTCTTCGAGGAGCCGAAAAAGCCCACCGCGTCCGGCTCGTATTCCTCGCGGAGCCGTTCGAGTTCGTCGACGATCAGGGAGAGGGCCTCGTCCCAGGACGCCTCTCGGAACTCGCCATCCTCCTTGATCAGCGGTTCCTTCAGGCGCTCGTCGTGATTCACGACTTCCGTGGATGCGCCGCCTTTCACGCAGAGGGCGCCCTCGTTGACGGGGGCGTCGAACCACGGGCGGATATTCACGTCGCCGGGTTCCTCGCCCTCGGTGAGCGTCAGCCCGCAGCCGACCCCACAGTAAGGACAGATGGTCTTGACCGCGTCTTCTTCTGCCGCCATAGGAGGACATCGGGTGGGGTTCACAATGAACGTTTTCGTTACCACGCCGACGGGGCGCCGCCCCGGGGCACTTTTCCGCCCGTCCTCGAAACCTCGGCCCATGACGGGCATCGACGTCGACGAGCTCGCGGGCGCCCTCGAGCGGTACGACCGGCATGCCGTGTTCGCCCAGGTCGAAAACGATCGCCTCGAGAACCTGCCCGACGCGTTCCAGCGTGGCTCGTATCTCTGGCGGGACATCGAATGGATCGTCCGCTGGTACTGTCGACGCCCGCTGGCGGGACACGACCGTTCGGCCGAGCGAGCCCTGCGCGAGAACGGCATGGGCGAAATCGAGGAGGCGATCGACGCCGTCCTCGCGGCCGACAGCATCGGGGCCCGGGTTGGGACGTTGACCGATCTGGCCGGCGTGGATGTGCCCATCGCTTCGGCGATCCTGCAGTTCGTCGAACCGGAGAGTTTTGCGGCGATCGACCGGCGGACCTGGCGATCCCTGGTCGACCTCGGGGCGCTCGCGGCGCCCTATCCGGATCCCGTGACCGTCGAGGATTACGAAACCTACCTCCGGGAGTGTCATGGCCTCGCCGCGATGGCCGACATCAGCCTCGTGGAGGTGGCCCGGGCGCTCTGGGTCCTCGACGTGGAACGGCATCCGCCGGACGCGTAACCTGGCGTGTTCGGTCGAGGCTGTAAGAGTTATCCGGGCAGGTCACCGATCCGAACGCAATGGGTTGTCCCGTGCCGTCCCGGTTGTTACGTGTCGACCTTTCCGCCGGCGAAACGCGATGGGAACCCGTCGCATCGGAATGGACGGGGCAGTTTCTCGGCGGCAAGGGGCTGGGCGCCCGGTACCTTTATGAAGCGATCGGGCCGGACACGGATCCCCTGGGGCCGGACAACGCCCTGTTGTTGCTCGTCGGGCCGCTGACCGGCTACCTGCCGGATGGCGGCCGGTTTACGGCCGTGACGAAGTCGCCGTTGACGGGGCTGTTTCTCGATTCGTACGCGGGTGGCACCTTCGGCCCGGCGCTCCGGGCACAGTTTCCCCGGGCCGCCGGGATCGTCCTCACCGGCTGTGCCCCGGAGCTCACCACGCTCGACCTCCGGGACGGCCGCCCGGATCTCCGACCCGCATCGGAACTGGCCGGCGCGGGGACCGATCGCGTTGACGACGCATACCCGGAGGCGTCGGTGCTGTGTGTCGGTCCCGCCGGGGAACACGAGGTCGCCTATGCGACGATCGCGACGGACGGCGGCGCGCACCATGCGGGGCGCGGCGGCGCCGGGGCTGTGATGGGCGCAAAGGGCCTGAAGGCGGTCGTCCTCGATCGGGGATCACCCGAGATCCCGCCGGCCCTCGAAGGCCTCCGCGAGGAGACCCGCGAGGCATTCGCGACCTCTCCGTACGGTCAGTCGTATCGGGCCTCGGGGACGCTCGAATCCGTCGAATTCGCGGACGAACTCGAGATCCTCTCGACCCGGGGATGGCAGGAACGCACGTTCGACGGCGCAAGGGACGTCGGTGCGGAGGCCATCGCGTCGGCCGCCGAGGGCCGGGAGGTCGGGGACGCCACCTTCCCGGGGGATTTCCGCGTGTCCGTGGACGATTACGAGACGGTCATTCGCGGTGGCACGCCGATGGCGCTGGGCGCCGGGCTCGGCATCGACGAGGTGGACGTCGTGGCGGCACTGGGGGCCATGTGTGACCGGCTCGGGCTCGACGTCATCAGCGCGGGCAACGCCGTCGCGCTTGCGGTGCTGGGGAGCGAGGCAGGGGCCATCGACCGGCCGCTGGCCTTCGGCGAGCACGAAACCCTGGAGACCCTGATCAGGGAGATCGCCACCCGCTCGTCAGCGCTCGGCGATGCACTGGCCGAGGGCGTCGAGGTCGCCGGCCGGGAGCTCGGCCTGGAGGAGGCGATCCCGACGGTCAAGGCGATGGCCGTCCCGTCCTACGACCCCCGCGGCGCACCCGCGATGGCGCTGGCCTACGCCACCAGCGACCGCGGGGCCTGCCACCGACGGGCCGTCCCGGCGACGGTCGAGGCCTTCCGCCAGGACTGGACGCCGACGCAACTGGCCCGGGAGGTCGTCGCGGAACAGGACCGACGGGCCCTCCACTGGTGTCTGATCGTCGACGACGTCACCGACCCGATGTATGGCGACCTCGGGCGCCGGTGGCTCGAGGCCTTCGACATCGACGTCGGGGCCCAGTCGCTGGCCCGGATCGGCCGGCGCACCTGGACGATGACCCGGCTCATCAACGTGCGCGAGGGAGTCGATCGGAAGGCGGATACCTTGCCGACACTCTTCCGGGAAGGCGCGGGCGGGATCGATTCGAAGCTGTTCGGTCGAATTCTCGAT